>JAFYQC010000070.1 GCA_017547265.1 Kiritimatiellia bacterium
CGTATGTCGCCACATCGCCACAAGAATTGTTCCGCTGATGGTTCTCATTTTTCTTCTTTCATTCTATCGGTTTTAGTTCCACCGTGCGCTCTCATTTTTCCGAATCCTTCAAGAACACCTCGATGACGGGGCTTTCGACAGGCGGCTTGACGACAGGCAGGACGAACTCCCAGGCATCGTCGGCAATGCGCGCCTTGTGCCCGCCGCCGATGTTAAGCTCGCCAGAACGTTCGCGAACCTTTACCTCCGAGGCGTCGTGCAGAAGCTGCGCGTACTCCACGCGGTCGCCAAAATCGAAGCGGAGCTTCCCCATCGGCCACTCGGTCAGCACGACATAGAGCCGCCGCGTCGCGGGATTCCACGTGAGGACGCTTCCCACCGGTGCCTTGAACTCCGCAGGGGCCTCGCAGCAGCCATAGATCGCCCGTGAGTTGAAATCCATCCACTCGCCGATTGCGCAGAGCGCCGTCTTAGCCCGCGCGTCAAATGCGCCGCGTCCTGTCGGCCCGACGTTGAGGATGAGGTTTCCACCGCAGGCGACCGTGCCGGCGAGGAGAGAAACAAGTTGCGCAGGGCTCTTCCAAGTCGTCTCGTCGCGGTAGTAGCCCCAGCTCCCCGAAAACGTCTGGCACGTCTCCCACGGCACGGCGCGTCCATTGACGATAGGCCTTCTCTCCAGCTTATACTGCTCAGGCGTAATGAAATCCCATCCGTCTGGATCGTCTGGAAGGTCAAGCCGGTTGTCGATTATGATTTCTGGTTGAAGCCGCCTCGCAAGGGCGACTATACCCTTCGAGTCCCAGTCGTCATGCCCCTTGCCGAACGCACCGGGATATGAATAGTCGAACCATGCGATGTCGATCTTGCCGTAGTTGGTTAGAAGTTCCTCTATCTGCCGCTTCATGTAGTCGCGGTAGCGCGCCATGTCGCGTCCCTCGTTGAGCCTGACGATTCGCGGATCATTCTCACCACCGATCTCCTTCCACTTTATGTCCTCGGGACAAAGCGGATGCATCTTGTCCACAGTGAAGTCCGAGTGATGCCAGTCAATTAGCGAGTAGTAGAAACCAACCTTGAGACCCTCGGCGCGGAATGCGTCTACGAACTCGCGCACGATGTCACGTCCAAAAGGCGTGTTCGTGACCTTGTAGTCCGTGGCCTTCGAGTCCCAAAGGCAGAAGCCCTCGTGGTGCTTGGCGGCGAGGACGGCGTATTTCATCCCCGCCGCCTTTGCCGCCCGCGCCCATTCGCGTGCGTCGAACTTGTCTGGGTCGAAGTGCTTAAAGTAGAGGTTATAGCGATCCTCGGCAACCGGTTCCCGCGTCTTCACCCACTCATGCCGCGCCGGCATCGCGTAAAGCCCGAAGTGGATGAACATCCCAAATCTGTCGTTCATCCACCACGCAATTCTCGACTCTGCCGCGCTTTCGGACGCGACCGCGCCAAAAGCCAACATCGATACAGCCAATATCAATGTCTTTTTAATGTTCATCAATCGTCTTTCCCTTCTTTCGAGGAATATGCAATGTCATCAAAAAGAAACTTGCAAGGGCCATCGCCGTTCGCAAAGCACACTTCGAGAATCTCGCCCGACACCTGGGGCGTGACGTCCACCTGCGCAATCGGCACGACGCGGCCCGGGTACGTCGAGACCTCCTTTTGCGTCCTCTCCGCAACCTCGCACACGGGCAGAGTAATTCCATGCGACGCAAACGCGGCAAACGCAACCCCCGCCGCAGGAATTATTCCGTAACGGGTTTTCATTTCACTTTCTCCTAACTTGATAACGGTGCGGTTTAGGCCTGGCAAGCGCATATACCTTCTCTTGCTCGGCGAGAAGTCCAACGCGGACTTCTCGATAATGAGGCCAGTATTCCACATAGCCAGGGACGAACTTGGCGAAATACCCCTTCTCGCCGCTTTCTTCAATCCACTTCGCAAACGCCTCAACATTGTCCACATCAGTGCGCCCCGAATAAGCCCATCGTGCGCTGTGGTGGTTGCGCAGGACGGCTTCGGCGGCTCGATTTCGCTCGTTCGCGTCGAACACAGAGCGGGATTGTTCGACTTGCGGAATGGCATCAAATAGCGAGAGGTTGACGCCTTCTGCGAGTTCATCAGCCGTCCATTCGCCGACAGCGCACCCATCCACCGACAGCGCATATCGTCCAGGGGTGAGACCGGCAACGGACAGCTTTTCCCTGTTAAGCGATTCCACAAAGCCGAACTCCCCGACCACGGGCTTCGCCGCCGCGTCAACAGGACACGGAAGCGCCTTTTCGAGAACAGCAAACGAAATCCCGCCGTCAATTGCCGCAACGTCGAAAACCTCCGCATTCCAGCTGTGCAAAACCGAAAGCGCCTTGGCATCTACGGCAACATCGCTGACAATAGGATCTACTCCCTGTGCCTTGAGGAACGTCCAAGCCATTATGGAATGGCCCAGCGCCCCGGGATGCACCCTGTCCCACCCCGTCAGCATGAAATGCGGCTCTCCCTTCCTGCGCTGCATGAGATAGTTCTGCAAGGGAGTGTACAAGTCTACTCCAAGCGCACCGTCCCGCACCGCCTTTTCAAGGACATGTCCCGCCATCATCGACAGCGCGACAGAGCAGCCGCGTTGGTTGACGGTCGCCCAGCCAGTCGCGCTCGGTGGAATGTTCGTCGGAATCGCCGTGTCGTCGTAGATCGTGGGAGTCAGGTAGATGAACTTCGCCCTAGGGGCGGCTTCTGCGACCTTGCGGACAAGCGCATCAAGGTTTCGGCAGTAGTTCTCGTAGGCCGCCGCCCTTCTC
>JAFYQC010000071.1 GCA_017547265.1 Kiritimatiellia bacterium
GCCGAGCCCAATACCGAGATACCTGACCATCAGTCCCCATGTGAGGCCGCCAATGCCCCAGATCGCGCCGAAGGCGATGCATTTGAAAAGAGTCGAGGCGGGAGCCGAGCCGATAACGCCGCAGAAGTCGGGAACCGCTATCGCGCAAATCACGGCAGGCATCACGACAAGTCCGACGACGCAGTAGAACATCCACCAAGTCTCGTAGGCCCAGTTCTTGACCCCCCTCGCCGGGAGAAGAAACGTAGCGCCGGCAAAACCGCCAGCCGCGAATATCAGCATGCCGAGTATCGAGTTCATCTAATCTGCCTCCTTGTCGTTTTCCCTATTTGGTATTTCGGACATTATATGATTTTACGGCGCCATATGCAACGGCTACTTTCGACGAAGGACTCGCTCGGCGATGCGGACGGACTGCATCGCGTCCTTCGCGTAGAAGTCGGCGCCTATCGAATCGGCGTACTCCTGCGTCACAACCGCACCGCCGACAAACGTCTTCGCGTCTAGACCCGCCGCCTTGAGCTCGCGTATCGTCTCGGCCATCGCACCGACGGTCGTCGTCATAAGGGCGGAAAGGCCGACCATCCCAGCGTTAGTAGAGCGCGCGCGCTCGACAATCGCCTCTGGCGCGACATCTCGCCCGAGGTCGATCACGTCGAAGCCGTAGTTCTCGAGAAGCGCCCTCACGATGTTCTTACCGATGTCGTGGATGTCACCCTTCACGGTCGCTATGACGATTGGCCTCGCGCCATCGCCCGAGCCGCCGCGCGATGAAGAGCCGAGAGACTTACGGACGACGGCGAACGCATCGCCCGCGGCGTCGGCGGCCATGAGAAGCTGCGGCAGAAACGCCGTTCCCTTCTCAAACGCAACGCCGATCTGCTCGAGCGCAGGAACGATGCCCTTCTCGATCACTTCCATCGGCGACGCGCCGCCGGCAAGCATCTCGCCGGCAGACTTCGCAGCATCATCCCTGAGACCGCGCCGTATCGCCGCGCCAAGCAAACCTGCAGCGTCGGCCTGCGGCGCTGCTGCAGCCGACTTCGAGACGGCGTTCTCGACATTCGCGGCAATCCACCGCTCGCAGTTCCTGTCGCGCCCGAGCAGCACGTCAAACGCCGCAGCGTCGCCGCACTCATGGACAAGCGCGGGATTCGCAATAGCGGCCGAAAGCCCGGCGCGGACGCAAAGCGTGTACATCGCGTTGTTGAGCGCGGGGCGGTTGGGAAGACCGAACGAGACGTTCGATACGCCGAGAATCGTGTTGACGCCAAGTTCCTCCGTAAGACGTCGCACCGTCTCGATTGTCACGATCGCCGCCTTATGGTCGGCGCTCACGGCGAGCGTCAGCGCGTCAAAAACAAAATCCTCTTTCTTGAAACCATACTTCGCGCCCTCGTCGAGTATTCGCCGCGCGATGGCGATACGTCCGTCGCTCGTGTCGGGAATTCCCGACTCGTCGAGGCACAAAGCCACAAGCGCCCCGCCGTATTTCCTGACGAGAGGGAAGACTGCGTCCATCGACTCGCGCTTGCCGTTCACCGAGTTGACGAGCGGCTTGCCGTTGACGCACTTAAGCGCCCGCTCGAGCGCAACAGGGTCGGCCGTGTCGATCTGAACCGGGCACGTAACGACGCTCTGCACTGTCTCTACCGTCCTCTCGAGCGTAGCCGCCTCATCTATACCGGGAACGCCGCAGTTCACGTCGAGGATTTCAGCGCCCGCGTCTGTCTGCTTCACGGCTTCCCTAAGGACATACGCCGTGTCGCCGCGCAGATACGCCTCCTTGAGAAGTTTCTTTCCCGTCGGGTTTATGCGCTCGCCGACGATCAGCCCGCCATGGGACTTCAGTTCGACGACGGTCGTTCCAGACGAGACGACGGTGCGAGGATGGTGCTTGCGCGCCTGCGGCGCTGGTGCTTGCGCTTCGCTGGTGCTTGGTACTTGGTGCTTAGTGCTTGCACCCTGCACCAGAGCCGAAGGCTCGAAGGCACCAGCACGCTCCGCGTGCGTAGGCACCAGCGAAGCCAACTCCTTAATGTGTGCTGGCGTAGTGCCGCAGCATCCGCCGACGATCGACGCGCCCGCCTCGACGAGCTTCGCGGCATACGACGCAAACTCGTCTGGCCCGACGGTAAACACCGTCTTGCCGTCCACGATCTTCGGCATGCCCGCGTTCGGCTTTACGATGATCGGCTTCGTCGAGACTTTCGCAAGCCGCTCGACGAAAGGCAGCATCTTGTCGGGACCAAGCCCGCAGTTGAAGCCATAGGCGTCGGCACCAAGCGATTCGAGAAGCGTCGCAACACACTCGACAGACGCGCCGGTAAGGAGCTTCCCCGACTCGTCGAGCGCAACTGAAGCGTAAACTGGAAGATTGGAATTGAGCTTCGCCGCGAGCACCGCTGCCTTGAGTTCGCGCGTATCTCCCATCGTCTCAACGAAGACGAGATCGGCTCCAGCCGCAGCGCCAAGGCGCACCATCTCGGCAAACGCGTCGTAGGCCGCGCCGAAATCAAGGTCACCAGCCGGCTTGAGAAGCCGGCCGGTCGGCCCTATGTCGAGCGCGACGCGCGCACCCGACGACTTGGCAAGCGAAATCGCCGAAGAAATCAGCTCGTCAAGCGAATAGGCACCGTGGTACTTGAGCCGATTTGCGCCAAACGTGTTGGCGAGGACTATGTCCGCGCCGGCCTCGGCATATGCACGATGCACGCCGGCGACAGCCGCTGGGTTCTCGACGTTCCAGTCCGTAGGGTCCTTGCCGGGCGGCAGTCCTGCCGCCTGGACCATCGTCCCGAAACCTCCGTCGAGAAAAGTCAGCTTCGCCGGCCTTCCGTGTCAGAACGACAGTGCTACGCCTACGCCGCCGTAAATGTTCCAGGAATTCGCGTATTTGTCGCCATGTCCCCACGCGCCATTGTAGGCACGCGCACCGTCGCGGAGCTTGCGGTCGAACCAGTAGTCGCAGTAGGCGATATACGCCTTGACCTTGACGTGGTCGCAGACCGCCCACACGAGCTCGCCCTTGATCGTGGCGTCCATGAGGCCGCCGTGGTCGTCAGAAAGACCGTAGCCACGCGTACGAAGCGTGTTGCCCCAGCCCTGCGCGAAAGACGGCTTGAAGGTAAGCGTCGCGTCCTCGCCATCGCCGATAAGCGGGAAGGTATGACCGACCTCGAGGTTCACGTAGGTGCCGTCGTCGGCCATCAGATCGCGCTCGAACCAGAGGCGGGGCTCAAACCAGAGATCGTCCAAACGCAGCTCGACATCGAGGTACTGCGTGTCGTTCATGGTGTCTTTGTGGCGAGCGACATACTCGTAGGTGTAGTAGAAGTCGACGCTGAGCGTGCCAAGCGTCTCACCGAGGTCAAACTCGTGCGCAAGGCCGGTCTGCGCGTCGATTGTCGTGTACTTGCCGGCGCGGTTGCCCCAGCCGTATGGCCCGCGCTTGCCGTTGCCCTTGGTGACATCGAACAGCACCTCGGCGCCGATGTACCACCAGTCGAGGAACGTCACGTAGCCGTTCATCCTCACGATAGGATCCTTGCCGTCCATCACGCCGTACGTGATGTACTTCGAGTCGACGCCGAAGTAGGCCTCGGCGGACACGAGGGAATCCTCTTCCTCTTCGCCCTGTTCCTCCTCGGCGAGTTCCGCCTTGGCAGGTTCGGTTGTCTCGGTATTGGCGGGCTCGTCGGCCGCCGTTGCGAACGACGCACAGCCGCAAACGGCGGCCGCGCAGATGATGGTGTTGAGTTTCATTTGCTTGTTGTTCCTCGTTTGGTGGTGGTGATTATATCAAATTCTCGGTGGGCGTGGCGTCACTTTCCGCAATTGCAGTCTTTTTTCCTTCCACAGGTTCTGCATGAACCGCCGCACTCGCACGGCGCGCCCTTCTTGATGTTGCGCCACACCGCAAGCACGGCAAGCGCAAGCACCAACGTCAATACCACTATGGAAGAGACACTCATCTCAACTTTACACTTTCAACTTTTAACTCTTCTAACTATCGCCCAGAGGCAGAAGAGGTCAACGAGAATCGCAACCGCAGTCCAGAGACCAAACCCGCCGCCGGCAATAAGGACGCCGAGCTGGTAGACGCTGAGCGCGAGAGCATAACCGACGAACAGCTGGAAGCCGACCGCAATCCAACCCCATTTCTGCGAGCCCATCTCACGGAACGTGACCGCGATCGCCACCATGCACGGCGGCACGAACAGGTTGAACACCATGAACGACAGTGCCGCAAGCTTCGGGAAGTCGCTGATCGCCGCAAAGAAGTTCTGGATGTGCGCGCCGCTCGAGACACCCTCCATGCCGACGGTGACGAGCTTCAGCGTCGCAGTCGCCTGTTCCTTCGCTATCTCAGCCGAAACAGAGGCCGCCGCACCCTGCCACGATCCGAAGCCAAGCGGCTCGAATATCCAGGCGATCCAGCTTCCAAGGTCGTGCAGGATAGACTTCTCGATCTCCTCGTCCGCGAGCAGATTCAGCGACCAGTCGAAGTGCATGACGAACCAGAGGAACACACACGCGGGAAAGATCACGAGTCCCGCCTTGAGCATGTAGCCCTTGAGCCGGTTCCACGTATGGTGCCAAACGCCCGAGATTGTCGGAAGGTGATACGCGGGGAGCTCAAGGACGAACGACGACGCCTCGCCCGCAAAGAAGCGCGTCTTCTTGAGCGCAATTCCGCCGAGAATGATGATCGCTATGCCGATGACGTCCATCATGGCCGCGACATACCACTGCTCGCGGAAGAAGAGCGCCGCGAACATCGCGATGATGACTGTCTTCGCGCCGCAGGGAACGAAGGTCGAGAGGATCACCGTCATGCGACGCGCCCGCTCGTTCTCGATTGCGCGCGCCGCCATCACCGCGGGGACTCCGCAGCCCTTCCCGATGAGCATCGGAATAAACGACTTGCCGGAGAGCCCGAAGCGGCGCAGCAGTCGGTCCATGATAAACGCAACGCGCGCCATGTAGCCGCAGTCCTCGAGGAATGCAAGGAAGAGGAACACGACGAAGATCACGGGAACGAACCCGAGCACCGTCGCAACGCCACCCCACGCGCCGTCAACGACAAGACTCTTCACCGTGTCGCTCACGCCGGCCTTTTCGAGCGCGCTCGTTATCAGCGCGCCTATGCCTGGCACCCAGACGCCGAACTTCGAAGGATCGGGCTCCTCCACTTCCTTCGCGGCATTGTATGCGGCCTCGTCGATATCCCATTCCTCGGCGATCTCGCCCGTTTCCTCGTCTTCGATGGACGCCTTCTTCTCGCCTGCCTCCCACGCGGTGAAAGTCGCCTCGGCTTTTGCGAATTCCCCCTGCGCCGTCTCCCAGTCCTTGCCGGCGACTTCGTGCGTCGTGAAGGGAATATGCCAGCCATCGCCGAGGAATCCGTCGTTCGCCCAGTCGGTAAGCACTGTTCCCGGCCCCTTCTCGGCAACGGCAAGGAACCACATGGCGCAGAGCGACAGGATGAAAATCGGAAGCGCAAGGATGCGGTGCGTGACGATCTTGTCGATCTTGTCCGACATGGTCGCCTTGTCCTTGCGTTTTTCGTTCAGCGCGAGCGACTTGTCCATGAGGCGCTTGATGAAGTCGTAGCGCTGGCTCGTGATGATGGACTCAGCGTCGTCGCCAATCTCCTTCTCGCAGTCGCGGATATGCTCCTCGATGTGCTTCATCTCGCCGACGCCGATTTCGAGCTTGTTGATGATCTCGCGGTCGCGCTCGAAGATCTTGATCGCATACCAGCGAATCGAACGAAGCGGCACCTTGCCCTGTATGGATTCCTCGATGTGGGCAATTGCATGTTCGACCGAGCCAGAGAAGACATGCGGCACGTCGGGAAGCTTGCCGGGGCCCTTCTCGACGACTGCCTTCTTCGCCATCTCGACGACCTTCTCCGCGGCCTCGAGTCCGCCCTCGTTCTTGAGCGCCGAGATTCCGACGACTTCGCAGCGAAGCGCGCGAGCAATCTTCTCGAAGTCGATCTTGTCGCCGTTCTTCCTCACGACGTCCATCATGTTGACGGCCATCACCATCGGAAGGCCAAGTTCCGCGAGCTGCGTCGAGAGGTACAGGTTGCGCTCAATGTTCGTGCCGTCCACGATGTTGAGTATCGCATCCGGCCCCTCTTCGACGAGAAACCTGCGCGAGACCTTCTCCTCGATAGAGTAGGGAGAGAGGGAGTAGATGCCCGGGAGATCCTGTATGACTACCTCCTTGTGCCCGGCGAGTATGCCGTCCTTCTTCTCAACCGTGACGCCCGGCCAGTTGCCGACGTACTGCTCCGACCCAGTAAGCGCATTGAAGAGCGTGGTCTTGCCGCTGTTCGGGTTGCCCGCGAGGGCGATCTTGACGTTCTTAGACATTGCTCACCTCCACATCCTTCGCAGTTGCGTCGTTGACGGCGATGCGGCTTTCATGGACGGCGAGTATCATGTTGCCATAGGATTCGCCCACGACGCGCACAATCGTGCCAGCAACAAACCCGAGGGCGCCGAGATGCCGCTTCACGGCCTCTTCGCCAGTCACACGGACGATTCGCGCCCGATCCCCTTCCTTCATTTCCGCCAGTGTCATTTCAACAATCTCCTCAATTTGACGGCATCTTTGCCGTTCCTAATCTTGTTAGACGGCGCAAAGTTTACCAAATCTAACTCGCGTCTGTCAATAGGGGGTCGAGGAAAAAATTATTATTCGCCTACAGGAACATTGCCATGTAATGCGGAAGCGTCACCTTCTTCCCAGAAACGCCGACATTACCCCCAGTCAGCTTTATGCCATACGGAATCGTCTCGCTTTCAAGAAGCGCGT
Organism: Kiritimatiellia bacterium; assembly: GCA_017547265.1. Next base: position 6,832 of record JAFYQC010000071.1, read on the forward strand.
CAAGCGAACGCGACCGTCCATCCGTCGATTTCACCTCTATTGGAACTACGCCGTTTTCCGTCTCGACAACAAACTCGATCTCGACATCGTCGTTCCTGTAGTAGCGAACGGCATATCCGTTGCGCTCAAGAATGCCCGCGACGGCATTTTCATACAATCCGCCTTTTACGTTCCCCTTGAGTGTACCATTAAGCAGTTCGCGCTTGGCAAGCATCCCATAAGTCGACGCAAGTAGCCCTATGTCGGAAAGGTAGAGTTTGAACCACTCTTCCTTGACATATCCAGAAAGGCCCGGTAGCGCGACATTCACGCATTCCGCAAATGTCGCCAGCTTCGCGTCCTTGAGCCATTCCACGCTGGAAAGGTACTTGCGGGCTGTTCCTCGGTCTTCGACCTCCGCATACTTGAACTTCTTGTTCTCCTTCGCAAGAATGCGCGGAATCGCCCGAAAGCAATTCTCCACCTTGGGGATGTCGGTTTTGTCCGCATACTTGTGAATGTCGGCAATGTAGTCGGACACAAGGCCATCCTGTAGGGTCTGCACCTCTCCATAATGACCGCGCTCGACAAACGCGCTCACAACCGCCGGCATCCCGCCGACAACCACATATTCGCGAAACAGCGCGTGGAAGCGGGCGTTCACGGCCTCAGGCACCTGCTCTCGCCGCTCAAAGCAGCGTTTCACGACGGCAAGCGCATCCGTACCAAAGCCCCTTGCCGCAAGGTATTCTCTGAACGACAGCGAATGCATGACTACCTGACGCTCGAATCCGACAGGGACAGACCTCGGCGTCTTCTTAAGCTTTCCCTTCTTGTATTTTATGCCAAGAAGCGAACCAGATGCAATGACATCAAACGTGCCATCTATGGCGAGCGGCTTGAACGCAGTCCGTGCATTTGGGCAGTCCTGTATCTCATCGAGAAAAAGCAGCGTCCGCCCTGGAACGATCTTCACGTCGCCGCGAATTGCCGTCAATCGTTCGCATATTGACCTGACGTCAAGCGCTCCGTCGAATATCGACATGCATTCTGGCTCAAGCGCAAAGTTGATCTCAATAAAACTGTCATAATTCTCTCGCCCGAATTTCTCGATGATGTAGGTCTTGCCGATCTGACGCGCACCATTCACCAACAAACACTGATGCGCATTCTCAGCTTTCCACTTGATAAGATAGTCATAGAATTCACGTTTGAGTTCCATAGTATCAACCTTCTCCCTCGCTATATGTGGCAGAATTATATCATAAACTGCATCTTATCGTCAATATACATCATTTAGCAAATTTTAACGGTAGAAATTGCATCATTTTACGCATTCAGACCAATTATTTTTGCATCATTTTCCACATCCATCAAGTCTGCAACTGCGTCATGTTTGTTATCCAACCACGCGAAAAAGCGCGATCCAGTTCGTGAGACAGCGGCGGATTTTGGGGACAGATTTTGGGGACCCACGGAACGCTGTAAAATCAAGGGTTTTGCGGGGTTCCCTCAAAATTCACAACCATTGTACCAAACGAACCTTAAATCTAACCTTAAATCGGAAAAAAGTTTTACGGCGGAGAAATGAGACGGAAACGCGGCAATTCCGCCGCGACGACACGCGTTGCGCCCTCGACGGAGAGACAGATGTTCGTATTGGTTGCCATGCAACGCACTTCGTCATCCGTGAGCGCACGATTGTAGATGGTCACATCGTCGATCATGCCGGAATAGCCGACGGAGAACAGGGACATTCCGACTTTCCCGCCGAAGACGGCTTTGCCGCTCCCGAAGGAAAACGGCAGTATGCACTTCGACATCCCTGCGTCCTTCGAGTAAAACGACATGAAGCGCCACGGCGACTTCTCGTCCGGCCAGTCGACATACGCAGCGTACTCCGCGTTAGTCCTCGCCGGATCGTAGGTCACGGCCAGATGATGCCACTTCCCGTCGTGCATCGCAGACGCGAACTTGGTCATCCTCCGCCCGCCAAGCTTGGCCATCTCAACATCAGTGTCCGAGATCACCGACTTGTCCGGCTTTAGCCATATCGCCAGCGTGTAGGGCACCTTTGGAGATGCGACATCCGGCAACATCGCCGCGGTTTTTACCGTTGCGCGTGATGCGGGCGAAAGAAGCTTCAGGCAATTCCCGTGCCCCGGCTCGGCGAGAATCGCGCACTTCTTCATCGCCAATCCATCACTGCTCTCAAAATCCCATTTCGCGGCAGGAAGCTTCTCATCTTCGGCGACGGAGCAGGGAGTCGTGCCCGGACTCACTAGCGTCGCCAATAGCCATATACAATAAAACATATACGACCGGGATCCTTTTGCCGTGCACCTCTCACATCGCGCAGACAATCCGCTGCACGGAGCGAAACACCGTTCGCCAAGCACGCCTGCGATCTTTCCCATGACGCCCCATCCCATACCATTGAAGACTATACAAAGGTTCACGTGCACAGGATGCTTTTCACCTCAGCCTTTCTCAAAGCTCAATCGTTGCCGTCACAGGGAAGTGGTCGGAGGGATATAGCTTCTTTCCATACCTTGCATCAGAATGCGTCTCGTAAGATTTTACCCGCACGCCGTCCGAGACGTAGATATAGTCGATTCGCGCGCCACCGCAGGCAAAACGTTCGGCATAAGCAATATCCTTTCTCGCTGCACATGCATTGCGCTCGTCCGGCGGCAATTTAAGTGCATCCTCCATCAAATATTCAGAATCCCGCCAGCACCAACCGTTAAACGTGCGCCATGACCCCTTCGGCTCTGTCTCTGAAGCATAAAGCGCATTCCTGAGCATCTTCGAAACCGCCTTGGCAGGATCTTCTGTCTCAGGGCAGTTGTGGTCGCCTGTAAAGACAACTGGCGTCCCGGGCGGCGCAAATTCACGCATTTTGCGGATGATTAGGAGCATCCCCTCCTTGCGTGCAAGTTCGCTTGCGTGGTCGGTATGCGTGTTGGCAAAGCAAAACGTCCTACCCGTACCACGATCCTTCAGCCATGTCCACGAACAGACACGTGTGCATGCCGTTCCCCACGACTTGGAACCAGGGATGTCAGGCGTCTCGGAAAGCCAGAATGTGCCGCTCTTTATGGACTCGAACCGATCCTTTCTGTATAACACAGGCGACGCCTCTCCCTCGCGTTTACCGTCCTCGCGATGGACGCCCACCATCGCATACTGCGGCAGGCTGTTCGTTAGATAGTCCGCCTGTTCGGGATAAACCTCCTGAAGGCCAAAGACATCAAGGTCGAGCTTGCGGATGAGGCCAACCATGTCAGCCTTGCGTTCGTTCCATGCGTTGGGAGTCCCGATGTCTCCAGGTTGCAACCTGATATTGTACGACCCGACGCGCAACGCAATGGGCACATCTCCAGCAGGCTCGGCCAAAGTGCCTTCAACGCACCCTGCAACAAATGCCAGCAGCATGAACTGCAAGCATGTAGCTCGTAATTGTCTTTTCATGTAGCCACACCTACTTTCTTCTTGTCATTCAAGTGTTGCACCAGCTTTAGAGGGGGCTGCACCTTCGCGTCCACATTCTGCCGTGTCGAACTTCACTTCGCCGCCTTCGCGCCAAGCACGAACTCTTATCTCTCGTCCGCAAGTGGTTCTGAACGCGGCCTCAAAGGATTCGACACCATCCGGCAGATGCGGCTCGACATGGAACTTCGCAAAGCCCGGCTCATCTATCTTGATTCCCGCAAGATACTCAAACGCCCACGCGGAAAGATCGCCAAACATGATGTGGTTGTGCGAGACGGGCGTTCCGCCCGCCGTGTTATCAAACGACTCGAGCAACGTGTCGTTGTCTTTCATCCAGACTGCCCATCCAGGGGTGTCCGGCTGCGTAAAGATGCGCCAGGCGTCGTCTATGTAGCCGTAGTCTGCGAGGACACGCGGAATCCACTTCGCGCCAAGGATACCGAACTTGGCCTTGTGTCCGTCCTCGCGAAGGCGGCGCAGCAGCTCGCCGACGACCTTTCTTTCCTCCCCGTCCGCGCAAAGCCCCTTGAAGTAGAGCGGCGCGGCGAGAGAAGTTAGCTCGCCTTCGGCGTAGACGCCGCCGCCCTTGTAGAACTCCTTGTTGAAAGACGCCTTGACCTTTGCCGCCTTCTTGCGGCATTCGGCGGCAAAATCACCCTCGCCAAAACGCTCCGCCCAAAACGCGACGCGACGGTTGAACTCGTAGACATAAGCGCTGTCCGTCAGGAGAACCGGCGCGACCTTGATGCCCGTTGGCGCACACCAGTCGCCAAGCCCATGTTTTACAAGCCCGTCTTCACGCGCCTTGCCGCCAATGAAAGAAAGATACTTCTTCATTGCGGGGTATGCCTCGCAAGCTGGGGTGTCATCCCCGTAAAAGCGGTATACCTGCCACGGAATTTCAAAGAGAATAGCATCCCACGCGGGACCAGAACCCCAGCCATATCCATACTTCTCCGTGCAAGGAAGAATGCAAGGAACCTTCCCGTCTGGCTTCTGCGCATCAAGCATCATCTGCAGGAAATGGATATATCCCACCTTTGCGTCGAAGTTCCACAGCCCCGTTTCCATCGCAAGCTGCGCATCTCCAGTCCAGCCGTTCTTCTCACGGTGCGGGCAGTCAGTGGGAATCCCCGTAAAATTCGAAAGGTAGCTGCGGCGCGTCGCATCCTGAAGCTTCCCGAAAACGGGATCGGAAATCCTGAAATAGCCCACGGAGTCGAAGTCGGAATGCACGAACACGCTCTTGATGGACTTTAGCTCTACTTTCCCTTCCGCGCGCACTTGTGCATAGCGAAAGCCGTGGTAGGTAAAGCGAGGATGCCACCTCTCCCCACCTTCCTTCCCTGCAAGGGTGTATTCGTCATGCTGTGCCGGACGGGGATCATTGTTGCGCCTGATGAAAATGCCGATATCTCCGAGAAGCGTATTGGTCGACGTAAGGCACTCGTCGTAGTCAATCAACACCTTCGACCCTGCCTCGCCTACGACTTCGATTTCGCACCATCCCGTGCGATTGGAGCCAAAGTCGTAGATTGTGCCGCCGTTTCCGGCGGGAAGCGAACGCACTGGCAAAATCGGGTCGAAAGCGCGACAAGGCGTGGCGTCTTCTGGCGAAACGGCCATGGCCGGAGCCGCCTCAACCTTGACAGCGCGAACGTTCGCACGGCTGCCCTCGCGCCTTGCATCGTAGTATTCTCCGTTTCTGAGCGCATTGAACACTATCGGCGAATCGCGAACCGTCCAGCTGCCGTCCGTGACAAGAAGCGTCTTGCCGTCAACAACGAGTTCGCCGCATGCCTTCGGCGCACCGAGCCACGGCGCGGAAGAAAAGCCCCACACTTCCTTCGTAAAGCAGTTGAACCATCCGTTGCCGAGCAGAACCTCTACGACATTCTCGCCCTTCTTCAGAAATGGCGTTACATCGCGAGCAATTGACGATAAGCGCTTGTCCGGCTGACATGTCACTGGCGAAAGAACATACTTTCCGACTTTCTCACCATTCACAAAGACCTCACACCAACCAGCAACAGCAACTGTGAACACGGCGTTCGTCGGCTTCTCGTCGAGTGCAAACTCCCTAAAAAGAACTGGCGCCGGCTTTTCAGGAGAGAGCGTGTCGCCAGAAATCCATGTCGCCGTGCCGCAGCATCCCACATCCTCAGATGCAGTTCTTGCCGCGTTGACCGCGCATGTCACCGTAGCGCACACCACCGCCATGAGAATTATTACGCATAGAATTCTCATGTTGTCTTTCTCTTCCATCCCCTTACTCGATGTATCCTTCATGTATCACTCCGCAGACTGCTCAAAGTGCCGTTTTACAATGATCTCGTGTCCCCACAGGTTTCGTAACCCGCTTTCGACTGCATGTTTCCCCGCGCCAGCCGTGGCGGTCAGCAAAGTCCATGTAGACATTCCAGTCGTACGGGGTGAGGTCGTGCTCACCGCGTCGAAGATGGTAGGAAATGTCGCCGTCCTGCTGCGGAGTCTCTGGCGCGGGGAAGCCGTCAGACACAAGCCCCTTCCGCCCGAAGACGCGCCACGCTTCAGACGCAAGCCGCGCAGTCAGGTATTCGCCGCAGGGTCCGGCCCAGGGGTCTTCTGTCGCAGAGCCGATGCAGACAAGCCGTGGCGCAATCATCGCGACAAGCATGTGCTGGTCGAACGGCGTCTCCTTGTCGCGATTCGCCCACATCCTGTACCTGTTGCAGTACCAGAACGCGCGCGAACAGATCGAATGGGAGATCATCTCCGAATTAGGCAAGTCGGCGTGATGCAGCTTCGCGCCGCCGCAACCCGAGTCATTGGAGCACGCCATCGCGAAACGCTCGTCCCACGCCGCCGCCACGAGCGCGGTCTTTCCGCCGCGCGAATGGCCGATCACCGCGACATGCTTCGCGTCCAAAGACGGCTCTGTCTCAATCCAGTCGAGAACGCGGCTCGCAGCCCAGCCCCATGCGGAAAGCGCCCCCCACTTGTCGTAGGGGCGGTACTTCGCCGCCACATTCTCGAACGCCGCGAAGACGCCGAGCGTGTTGCCGTGCTCGCGGTCAGGAGTCACTTCGTCGAACGCGAACGCTATCGCCGCGTAGCCGCGCGCGACAATCTCCTCGGCGGGCCAAAAACCGCTCTTTACGCAGCGCGTCGGGCCGATGACCTCCTCCAGCGGGCGGTTGCAGATGAAGACGAACGATGGCGCCGGATCTTCCTGCTGCGGAATGAACGCCGTGAAAGTGAATGAATTCGTGCCAAACGCTCCACCGTATTCCACACACACTCGCTTGCAGACTGCCGCGCCGTCCATTACCACTGCTTCCGGCTCAAGCGCTGAAAACACGAGGTGCGGCGGACGCTCGACGGGGCGACGCCCGTAAACCTCGCTTTCGAGAAGTTTCTTTACGGCGGGCCAACGCACATTGCGCCATTCCTCGGCGGTCCGCACTTCGCCTTCAGCGAACAGCGGCGGCACATCCTTCGGCTCCGACATCTCGACGGCGACTGCTGCGTTCGCGACTAATGTCGCGAACACGGTAACGTAGAATCTGGAAACGCAATTATATGACATGGAAACACCGCATGGAGTCATGGAAGTCGCCCAAGCCAGATGTAGTCAATGAGGCATGTGCCGCAGACAGTCTCGCCATCTACAGAGAAATCAAGCCTAAGCTGTTTCAGCCTGCCTGCGGGCGGCATCGCCATCTCGTAAACCGAATCGCCAACATCCATCGGCTTCACATCGAACGTCACAGAGTTCTTCGCCTCCCATGATGGCGTACCACCCTCCTTCTGCCACCAGATGCGCATCCGCCGCGAACCAGTGCGATTCTGCATCTTGATGCGCAGCGCATTGACGTGCTTGCCATTGCAGACAGCGCCAACCGCCATCTCGTCTGACGTGACGATGCGGGCATCCGCCGCATCCTTTATGGCTACCACCATGTAGTCTCCGCAGACAAGGCGCACAGGATATGAAGCGCAACGGTCCTTCGGCAGCGGTTCATAGTCTGTGCCGACATTCTCCACACGCCAGCCCTCCATGTCAAGGTTCTTCGCAAAGTTCCACGCCTTGAATGTGCGCGATCCGGGCGGCAGCACATGAACTGCTGTCCGCGCAGCCCTCCAAAGCGTTCCGTTATCCGCCTTGAACGCCACGCGGTAGTCGCCCTCGACAGGGAAAGAAGCCTTGGTGTATGAAGAATCCGGGCTGGCAAACGTAACGCAGGCAGGCCCTTCACGCTGCTCCCAAGTGAACGAAGCCTTGCCTAACACCTTCGCGGACAACACCGCCTCGCGGCGGTCCGTCCACACCTCGCCACATATCTCCACATCTGGCGGATCGATATGCGGTAACGCCCGGTCCAGATCTTCGGCGAAGTCGAACGCGCGGTTCCGCACAAGCTTCCAGTCGTTGGTGGACGGCGACACGTTGAAGTAGAACGGCACATCCGGTGACTTGACGTAACCGTTATCCTCAATCAGTCCGTTCGAGCATGCAATATCTGTCGAGACGTCCGGCTCGCCCCAGATGAATATCTCCGCCGGGCCACACCTTCGTGCCCAGTTATTGCGGTCGAACTTGCACCGTCGGATATGTATATTGCGCGTCTGCCCTGAAAAACCGAGAACTTCTATTGCCGCGCCGGCGTTGTTGCGGAACGTGCACCCATCGACGAGACAGTTCTCGCCATCCGTCTCGAAATCCATCCCTCCCTCGTCGTTGGAGCCGGAGTCCGGCATATTGAGGAAGTGACAGCCGCGAATGACGTAACCCCTGCATCTTCCGATCATGATTCCCATTGTACCGAAGTATGCATGCCAGCCAGAAGCGTCGAAAACGCAGTCAGTCATCCAGGAACGGCTCGCGCTGAAGTATGGATGCGGCGAGGTGTTGTGCGCATAATTGTCATGACAGTATATTCGCGTCACGAAAGAATCCGTGCCGCCTACGGCGAATCCACTAGAACACTGGTATGTCTCGCAATCACGCATGATCATGCTCTGCGCCTGCGTGCCGCCCATGCTGATTCCACAGTTTCCCTCACTAGGACCAGTTTTGCCGCGCCATTCGGGAATACCGTGAGCATTGAACCGGTACTTGTTCTCGATATGGTGGGCGAGGCACCGCTCCACGAGCACATGTCCGGTACCCTTCCTGTGGCAAACAACCGCCAATCCGCTACCGGCGTTGCAGAACACCAAATCACGCACTACAAGATACGACGGATTACCCAGAAAGCAACACCGCTCGTTAATGTCACGGTTTCGACTTATCTGCGGTCGCATCCCTTCTCCATACGCACCGATCTCAGCCCAGTTCTCCACCGAACCATGAACGGACAGGCGCAGTTCCCCGTTAAACACACATCCACGTTTCAGCAGCAGCCTTTCACCGGAGCCAAGTGTCAGGGCAACAGTGTTCGTGAACGATTGCCACGCCGTCTCGGGCGTAAGTCCGTCGCGGGAGTCATCGCCGTTATTTGAGTCTATGTAGTACGTCCGTACTGGCGAAATAGGCGGACTCCACGCCTTTACCGAATAGTCTGGATCATTCTCAGGCATGAAGACGATCCTACTGTCTGCTCGCCCTACCGCGTTCCCCTTTTCGTCGCGTAAGACGAATTCGAGGTCAACCACGCCGTTAGTCCCCGCATCGACATTCCACTCCACAGGTACGGAAGCCCATTCTTCGAGCGCATCTGTTGTGATACGTTTCGGCGATATCGTAGCCGTTCCTTTTGCCTTGGCCTCCAGCACACATCCGTCGAGGCGGTGTCCGATGTTAGACACCTTACCGGCGAGCCTTGCCGGCGCACCGATCCGCGGCATCAGTTCGTGTGTTCTAAATTCGCCAATATGGACGACTGGCTTGTCGTCGTTGCGTATGCGAAAATTCGCCACATCGATCTTCCCCTTCATCCCAAGGCATAGCGGGCGTTTGGATGGACTACTGCGCCCAAGGTTTCGCGGACTGCGCCCTTCCTTGCCGTCAACGGTTATTGTCGCCTTCATTCCGTCCCACCCCGCCGTGATGGCGTAGGTCTGCCCTTCCTTGACTTCAGCCGTAAACGATGCCGGTGGACGCCATTTGCCGTCAAGGAACAGATAGAAGTTGAAGTTACCCATATCGCTGTCGGCCGGCCGATCATAACGAAGCCAGTATTCCCCTCTTTTGTCGACAATCGTCATCTCACCTTTCGGGACGGTACGAAACGTTGCCTCGCACGAGATTTCAAAACCAGGACGCATCGAAACATCGCGGGGCGAATTCACTCCGCCGTCGCAAACCAAGCCGGCCATCGTGGCAAGAGCCGTAAAAGCAGTGCGTGTATTCATTGGCTCATTTAATTATGAGCACAAAACCCTTTGACGGATACAGGTATGCGCCGTCGGCAGTATACTTCACGCCCCAGCCGCCCGGGAAACGGGATGAAATTGCAAATTCTCCCGTGTAGCCGTTAGTCGCCTTGAATATCCTGTGCTCTCCTTCTTCGAGCGACGAGAGGCCGGACGCCTTCAGCGTCAGGCCGGAAATGTCCTGCTTGACGCCCTGCACCTCCAAAATTCCACACATGCTATCGTTTGCGGAAATCTCGAAGTCGCCACGAAGGTCGCACACCTGCTTGAATGTGATCGTCCCTGTTGCAGACGGGGCTATGGCGTTCGTGACGTGCACCTGAGTGCAGTTGCGGATTTCCCCGGCACCTTCCACGCGCCCTATCCACTGCACCGTGTCGCGCGCGGGAGACGCGTTGTCGTAGGTGTTTGCATCCACATATGCACCACTGCTACTTCCAAGACGGAGCGTCGTTCCAGAAGGAAGCGCGTTATCTGCGCGAAGTTGTATGCCGCCGTACTGCACGACAGTCGCGCCGTTGTAGCAGTTTGTCGTTAGGAGCACCATGTCGCCGCCCTGTATCTTGCAGATTCCGCCATCGTGTTCGGCATCGCTCATAAGCGGACGCCCCACATAAATAGGTTGCCCATTATCTGTGTTGAACACCGCACCCTTCTCGCCCACGAGGACTTTGACTTGTTCCCACTTCGCATCTGTCGGGGTCCCGAAAAAGTCAGTGCGTCCGGTTCTGGACTGGATCGCACCACCGTTGAACCTGAATATTCCCATCGGATTGGCGACATCGCTAGCGAGTCCAAAATTGAGAGCCTTGATCATCCCGCCTTCTTCAAGATGGATTTCGGCTCCGCTCTGCGTTCTGCTGACATGCATTGTACCCACGGAAAGTTCGCCACCATCCCCCACCGTCAGACGAGCAGGAGAACCATGTCCGTGCAACCACGTGCAGTTGGATACCTGTATCTTGCTGTTATTCGTCACGGCGACATGACCATACGCTGACACTTGCACATAGCGGACCTGCGACGAATAAATCATACCACCGGACATCTCCAGAACCCCCCTTTGGTCATCGTATGCGCCATAATCTTTATTACCATAGACATATAACGGCGCATCGGAGCCCACTCCAGAAGACTTGCCGCCTCCGACATACGTAACGCCGCTCGCGATGCGCAAACGGCCTGTGGTTCGCAGATGCCCGACAATGTTCGTCCGCCCCTCGCCAGGATCGAAGATCGTCGTTCCTCCCCAAGTTCCGGATATGGAGGTGAATGTGTTCGTGCTGAAAGCACAACCAGGCGAATTTTCAGATTTGATCAGGCTGTTTATCACGAAATTCCTTGAAGCGCCTAGCCCCAAGGTGGAGTTTGCCGCAATCTTGATCGTACGGTTGTGGGCAAGCGCAACTTCGCTTTCGAAATAAAGCGTGGCAGTGCCGCTGTCCACGAAAATATTTTCCGTAGGACTTGCAGGTTCGGGTCCGAAACAGGAATCGCCGCTTGGAGCGAAAATGAAGTTTCCTCTAAGACGCGTTGATGTCTGAGAGGATTCTGTTCCCATGAAATAGAACGTCTTGCTGCTGTTAATGCGAAAGCATGTGCCGACAAAATTTGGTCTGAGGCGAGGTGTCGATCCGCCGTTGACAGTCAGCTCTCCGGCAATGTCAATGTTTCCTCCCCGGATATCATGACTTTCAGACATGGTCATATTATTGACATACCGCGTTTCTCCGGAAGGTATTGTGATTATCGCTGACGTGATGTTGGGGAATACTGCATTGTTCGGCGATGACGCATTGTCAACCCACACGGAATTGACGGAGCCGTCGCTAAAGTTGAGCGAAGTCGTGTCCCAGCTGTTGTTGGCTGGACTCGTAAGCCATGTATATGTACCGCCATGCGCCGCCACAAACGCAGCCTCCACAAAGCACAATGCTGAAAACACAACACATATCCTTGTCGGTTTGTAGAGTAGAGCCCCACGCCTCGGCATTACCACCGGTGTAACTTCCCCCTCATCAAACCGTACGTGCGGATTTCCCGCATACAACTTTTCATCGGGTGCTTTTACTTTTGACATAGCGCTTCCTTTCTAATCTTCGTGTTTGTTCCTCTTTTTATGTAAAGCATTCTCCTCACCTGGGATGTCGAGATACAGTTCGCAGGGCGGATGTCCGGGATAGGTGATGCGCTGGAGCATGAGCCGCAGCGCGACATCGCCAAGAAGCTCGCCGTGGGCAAGAAGCGAAGAAGACTTTTTCGCGGCAGACGTGGCGAAGGGAACTGGAACGCGACGACCATTGGCGAGAAAATTCACGCCAAGAATGTCGCACATCGTGCGCTTGGACGCAGCGTCGCCGCCAATCAGGATTACGGGAACATTCGCCTCGCGAAAGCGCGCAATCACTTCGCCGTTGAACTTCGCCTTGCCCTCAAGCGGCTCGAAGAATACGCCCGCGATTTTCTCGGCTACGCAGAGAGCTGCAAACGAAAGGATGTCGCCACTCGCCCATAACAGTGAATATCGCCCCCCCCCCCCGACTTTTTTGCACAGTTAGCAAGACCCGTGCAAAGCGCAGCGTGAAATGGCTTTTCGGTTTCGGGCAAAATCACGGCAAATGTGATCGGTTTTTTGACAACGGGATACATCCCGCTTCCGATGCGGCACTCGGCAAAACCCGTCTGGACAAGATGCTGCAGGACGCGATTCGCCGTTGACCGCGCGATGCCGTGCTTCTTCATCAAAGCGCGGACGCTCGGCAGCGGACTGTCCGCTCCGTACTTTCCTTCGCCGATGTCCTTCTTCAGTTTCTCGGCGATTACGCTGGCCTTGTCTTTGGACACAGGTTTTCCTTCCTTGCGTTCGTAATTATACTACACGACTCGTCGCAATGTCTATGGTGTCCTATGACACTTTTTTTTTGGGGGGGGGCTAAAGATCCCTGAATTTGGAACCGTTGGACTCGGCGAGCGCGATAATGCGCATGGCCGTCGCGCCGATGCGCCAGCGGCGGTCGAGGTCGAGGAAGTAGAGTCCGCCCTCGCGCCTCAGGCATTTTGCGTCAACCGTCCTTTCAAGATGCTCCGCTGTCGCCGTATCTGAACAAGCGCGCGCCGCCGCCGCAAGGAATACGGACGCCACACACGCGGAAACTGGCTGTGGGTCGCAGCATCCATATCCGGCTCGCGTATCGTCTGCGGAATCAAGCCGCGACCAGTCAAGGCGTTCGCGGACGCGCCGCCAGAGCGC
>JAFYQC010000072.1 GCA_017547265.1 Kiritimatiellia bacterium
ATGGGCATGGCGCTCATCTTCACGCTTTACGCGATCGTCACGTTCGTCTCGATCTACCTTTGCAAGATTCCGACGTACATGGTCGACAAGCGCGGTATGAATGCCTACGAGGGCCGCATGGTTGCGATGTTCATCTTCGCGTGCTTCCCGCTTCTCGCGCTCGGCGCGCAGCCGCTCGGCTCGTTCTCTGCGTAGTGGCCTGCGATTTTGATCGGCCTCGCGTGCGCTGGACACCAGGCGTGGTCTGCGAACGTCTACTCCGTCGTTGGCGACATGTTCCCGAAGTCGACGATCGGTACCTTGACCGGCATCGCGCAGTTTGCCGCGGGCTGCGGCAGCTTCATGGTGAACAAGTGCGCGGGCAAGCTCTTTACGTACGCTGCGGAGCAGGGTGATGCGTTCGCGTTCTGCGGCTACACTGGCAAGCCCGCGGGTTACATGATTCTCTTTAGCTACTGCGCCGTCGCATACATCATCGGCTGGTGCTTTATGAAGGGTCTCGTGCCGCACTACAAGAAAGTGGAGTTGTAAGGGGTTAGGTGTCAGGGGTCAGTAGTCAGGAGTTGGAGTTTAGAGTTGGAGTTGGAGAGCGGTTTGTAAAACTTTAATTAAATTAGAAAGGTTGAGATATGAAACAGGGATGGAGATGGTATGGTGACGCAGATGCGATCACTTTGAAGGAAATCCGCCAAGCGGGCGTTACCGACATTGTCGCCGCGCTCTACGAGAGGAAGCCGGGCGAAGTGTGGCCCGTCGCCGAAATAAAGGCGCGCGCGAAGAAGGTGAAAGACGCCGGCATGACATGGAGCGTCGTCGAGTCCGTGCCGATTCACGAGGACATCAAGAAGCACACCGGCAACTACCTCAAGTATGTCGCGAACTACAAGCAGACTTTGAGGAACCTTGCAAAGTGCGGCATCAAGACCGTATGCTACAACTTCATGCCCGTCCTCGACTGGACGCGCTCGAACCTCGAGTACGCTCTTCCCGACGGCTCCACTTGCCTCGAGTACAACGAGTACGAGCTCGCTGGTTTCGACATGTTCTATCTGAAGCGCCCCGGCGCCGAGAAGGAGTACGACAAGAAGACGCGCGATCGCGCTACGCGCCTCTGGAAGAAGCTTTCCCCGAAGGAGAAAAAGCGCGTCGCCGATTCGGTTCTCTGCGGACTTCCGGGGACTGTCGACGACTTGAGCCCCGAGGAGTTCCTCGCTCAGCTCAAGACTTACGAAGGCATCGACGACAAGAAGCTCCGCGAGAACATGTACTGGTTCCTCAACGAGATCTCGCCTGTCCTCGAGGAGACTGGCGTCGATATGTGCATTCATCCCGACGATCCGCCGCACCCGATCTTCGGGCTTCCGCGTATCCTCTCGAACGCGAAGGACATCGCTGAGATGTACAAGAAGTGCCCCTCGAAGCATGTCGGCCTTACGCTTTGCACCGGCTCGCTCGGAGGCGATCCGAAGAACGACGCAGTCGAGATCATGAAGAAGTTCGGCAAGCGCGTGTTCTTCTGCCACTTCCGCAACCTCGAGTACACCGACGACAAGATCTTCCACGAGTCGCAGTGCCATCTCTGCGGCCAGACGAACATCCCGAAGCTTTTCGAGGAGTTCCTGAAGGAAGAGAAGCGCCGCGGCGAAAAGATCGTCGTCCGTCCCGACCACGGGCGTCTCATGGAGATCGACGACGAACTTGCGAAGCTCAAGGGCAAGAAGTGCTACTGCGGCTACAGCTACGGCGGTCGCCTTATCGGGCTCGCCGAGCTTCGCGGCCTTGAAATCGGACTTAAGTACGCAAAGAAGGGGCTCTGATAGATGAAGTCCGCGCTTGTCATTTCGCTTCTCGCCGTTCTTGTGGGCGCTACTGCGTTTTCCGCCATGCGCCCGGTCGCGCAGTGGGACGTTGTTCCCTATCAGCGCCTTAAGGAGCCGTTCAAGGCGGGCGTAGTTGCGTTCTATGACAAGCCGTTTTACGTCGAGTTCACCATAAACGGCAAGAAGGCCGCAAAGGTGACTGAGCCGACCATGAACGACAGGACAAAGGTCGTAGAGCACTGGTTCACGATTGACCCCGCGTCGTTCGACCCTGCGAAACTAAAGGAAAATAAATTACTTGTCGGCGCGAAGGCGATTGCCGAGGACGGCACGAGCCACAAGCTCCCCGACCTTTTGCTCTATTGCGACAAGGACGGCAATCTTGGTTCCAAAAAGACGATATGGCTCGACCAGACGGATGGAATCGACTACAACGACGGCTCCAAGGAGTCGCCTGTAAAGACAATGAAGCAGGCGGTCAAGAGAGCAGGCGACGGCGGCACGGTGTGCCTTATGAAGCCGGGCGTGTACACGGTCGAACGCATTGGCGGCGGCAATGACCGCAAGTACTGGACGACGATCATGCCGGCACCTGGGCTCACGCGCAAGGACGTCCGCATAAAGGGCGGCCGTACCGGTTGCGACAAGCTCAAGTTCAAGGATGTGCAGATATTTTGCGACATTGAAGGCGATCAGGGTTATGCACTTGCTGGCGTCGACGACAAGTCGAGCTGCTGGCTCGACGATTGCATCGTCCGCAACAAGGGCGGCCGCTCGGTAGCGCGTACGCTTGTCTTCGGAAACAAGCTCACCGGTTACGTCACTGGCGGTGCTACGACCGAGATGGCCAACGGCCCGTGCTGCAAGATTGTCCGCAACCACCTCATCAAGTCGATATCTGCTGACGCGTTTACCGCCGATGACTGCCTCGCCGTCAACTGCAAGCTGATCGATGTCGAGTCTTCCGGCGTTGTCGAAGAGCCGGCTTTTCACCGTTCGCAGGGTCTGCGCGGTGCATGGGTACACGACGTGATTCTCGCGAACATAACGGCGAGCGACTGCGCGTGTAACGGCCTCATCGGTCTTAAGCTGCGCGACTCCGTCTTTTCGAATATCACGCTCGACACGACGGGCCCCGAGCGCCGCTTCGTCTCGCGTTACGCGTGGGAGATGGAGAACGTCTGGTTCGATCGCGTTAAGGTCACCGGGCAGGAATGGATTTGGTTCAAGTCGACCAACCACAACGGCGACTTCGCGCCTACGGACGTCCGCGTGACCAACTGTTCGTTCGAGCTGCCCAAGCCCGAGGAACAGTGACGCGTCTTTTCGTGTATTTTGTGTATTTCGTGGTTTAAAATTAAAGCCAAAAAAAGGAGAACAATGAGCTACAAGGAAGCGCAGAAGAAGTACGCCAAGATCGGCATCGATACCGAGAAGGCGATCAAGGACCTCGGCAAGATTGCGATCTCGCTCCACTGCTGGCAAGGCGACGACGTTGGCGGTTTCGAGACGACCGGCGGGGCGTCTGGCGGCATCCAGACGACCGGCAACTACCCTGGCAAGGCAAGGACTCCGCAGGAACTCATGAAGGATCTCGAGTTCGCGCTTGCGCTGATCCCTGGCAAGCATCGCGTCAACCTTCATGCTTGCTACGGCATTCATGAGGGCAAGGTCACCGACCGCGACAAGCTCAGCGAGAAGAACTTCGTGCCGTGGGTGAAGTGGGCGAAGAAGACGGGCGTCAAGCTCGACTTCAACCCGACGTTCTTCTCCCACCCCAAGGCGGCCGACGGGCTCACGCTCTCGAACCCCGACCCGAAGATCCGCAACTTCTGGGTTAAGCACGGCATCCAGTGCCTCAAGATCGGCGAGTACTTCGCGAAGGAACTGAAGTCGCCCTGCGGCATCAACTTCTGGTGCCCCGATGGCTACAAGGACGAGCCCAGCGATCGTCTCGGGCCGCGCAAGCGCATGGCAGACTCGCTCGACAAGATCTTCAAGTACAAGTACAACAAGAAGGCCGTCATCCCGTTCCTCGAGTCGAAGCTCTTCGGCATTGGCGTCGAGAGCTACACGGTGAACTCGCATGAGTTCGTGATGGGCTACGCGATGAAGGCGAAGATCCTCGCGCTTCTCGACATGGGCCACTTCCACCTCACCGAGTCGGTCGCAGACAAGATCAGCTCGTTCCTCATGACGTTCGGCAAGGTTGCGTTCCACATCTCGCGTCCGGTGCGCTGGGACTCTGACCACGTGATCCGCCAGAACGACGACCTCCGCGCGTGCGCGCAGGAAATCGTCAAGATGGGCCCGGAGAACTTCATAGTCGCGCTCGACTACTTCGACGCGTCGATCAACCGCGTCGCGGCGTGGGTGCTCGGCATGCGCAACATGCAGAAGGAGCTCCTCAAGGCGATGCTCGTGCCGTGGAAGGACTTGACAAAACTCCAGGACACCGGCGCGCTCACGGCGCAGCTCGTCCTCCAGGAGGAGTACAAGAACTATCCCGTCGACGAAGTCTGGGCCGAGTTCTGCAAGCGCAACGGAGTCGTTGCCGACGAGTCCTGGTTCAAGGCGGTCGAGAAGTACGAGAAGGACGTTCTGCTCAAGCGGTAACGCCTGGAGACAAATTGGGAAACTATCAGAATACACGGCACCACAAGGGCCCGCGCGAGCTGGTGACCGGCGGCGAGTGGATCTACGGGAGAAATCCCGTGGAGGAAGCTCTTGCCGCCGCTCGCCGCACCGCGTCCGAAATCGTGCTTCCGCCCGCGTTCCCTGACGAGGACGACCAGATCGCGCGCATCCGCGCCGAGGCGCAGTCGCGACGGTTGATGATTCGCACGATGGACCGCGATCAGCTCGACCGCCTGACGCGCTTCGGTCACCACCAGGGCGTCGCGCTAAAGACGACTGGTTATCCGTATGTCGGCATCGAGGACATAATCCGCGACGTTGAAGAGGACGAGAACGCCCTTGTCATCGTCCTTGACCATCTCGAAGACCCGCAGAACGTCGGCGCGATTCTCCGCACGGCCGCTGCTGTCGGCGCGACTGGCGTCGTGATACCCGAGGACCGCGCGTGCGGCATTACGCCCGCGGCCGTTCGCGCTTCGGCCGGCGGTGCGGAGCACATAAAAGTCGCCCATGTCGTCAATCTGCCGCGCGCGATTGAAGAGTTGAAAGAAGCGGGGCTCTGGTTCACTGGTCTTGACTGGGGCGAG
>JAFYQC010000073.1 GCA_017547265.1 Kiritimatiellia bacterium
GCTCCGTCATGCCGAAAATAAGGCAGCTCTTTATCTCTCGCGGAGACGCGGAGAGGCGGAGAAGCCAGAAAGACCTCCGCGACTCCGCATCTCCGCGTGAGGTATCATTCGAGAGGCAACTCTACATCATTCGCCGCGAGATTGAGAAAGCGACGAAGGACACCTATGTCTGCTCCTGCTCTTCGCGCACGATCGTCTACAAGGGGCTGCTCCTCGCGACGCAGATAGAGAAGTTCTATCCTGATCTCTCCGACCCGGATTTCATCTCTCCGTTTGCAATCGTCCACCAGCGCTATTCTACGAACACGTTCCCCACCTGGGAACTCGCGCACCCCTTCCGCGCCATCGCGCACAACGGCGAGATCAACGCGATCAAGGGCAACCTCACCGCACTCGCGGCACGCGAGGCGTCGCTCGAGTCTCCGACTTTCGGCGACGATCTCAAGAAGATACTTCCCATTGTCCACGGCGGACAGTCCGACTCCGCGTCGCTCGACAACATCTTCGAGTTGCTCGTTGCGGCAGGGCGAGACGCGCCGCACGCGATGATGATGCTCGTTCCCCAGGCATGGGGCGCCAAGTACCACATGGGCCACGACGTCCGCGCGTTCTACGAATACCACTCCGCACTTATGGAGCCGTGGGATGGCCCTGCGGCAGTCGCCTTCACCGACGGACTTGGCCTCGGCGCGACACTGGACCGCAACGGCCTGAGGCCGGCAAGGTGGACGCTCACGAAACACGGGCTCTTCGTCCTTGCGTCCGAAACCGGCGTTCTCGACATCGAGGCAGGCGACATCGAGCGTCACGGACGACTGAAACCAGGCGCAATACTCTGGCTTGACCTCGAGAAGCACCGTCTCATGGAAGATGCCGAGATCAAGAACTCCTACGCGCGGCGCCGCCCCTACCGCCGGTGGGTAAAGGAAAACCAGATTCCGGTTACCGGGCTCTTTACCGAGATCGTCCCTTCGAAGCCGGACGCAGGCGACGAGAGCGCCGCCGCTCAGCGGCAGAGATTCGGCTGGTCGCTTGAGGACGTCGAACTCATACTGCGTCCTATGGCCGAGACTGGACACGAGCCAGTCGGCGCGATGGGCAATGACGCGGCGCTCGCGTGCCTAAGAGAGTTGAAAGTTCAAAGTGAAAAGTTGAAAGTTGGAGGCCGGGCGTCGAATGTCGAATGCCGAAAGTCGGGACATTTTCGCCTGTTCGACTGCTTCCACCAGCTTTTCGCGCAGGTGACGAACCCGCCGATCGACCCGATCCGCGAAGAGCTCGTCATGTCGATCATGACCTACATCGGCAACGAAGGCAACATCCTCGCAGAGACGCCCGGACACGCGCGGCTCGTAAAGATGACTCGCCCAGTCCTGACCGACGACGAGCTGAAGAGGATGCGCAACATCCCCGACTTCCCCGCAAAGACACTTTCGATGTACTTCGAAGGCGAACTTAAATCCGCGCTCGACGCACTCGCGGCCGATGCGCTCGCAGCCGTAAAGGAAGGCGCAAAGATACTGATCTTGAGCGACAGAGGTTTTTACGCAGGGAAGGTAATACCTTCGCTCTTGGCTGTTGCCGCGGTGAACAAGGCGCTTGTCGAGGCTGGCGCGAGACCCTCCGTTGGCATAGTCGTCGAGTCCGGCGAAGTGCGTGAAGTTCACCACTTCGCAGTTCTCCTCGGGTTCGGCGCGACTGCGGTGAATCCATATCTCGCACTTGCGACCGTCACGGAAATCGGCAAGGACGACACGGTCAAGGCAGCGGCGAACTATGTTACTGCCGTATGCAAGGGATTGATGAAGATAATGTCCAAGATGGGCATTTCGACCTTGAGGTCCTATCGCTCGGCTCGCATCTTCGAGGCGGTTGGCCTCGGGCCGAAGATCATGGCCGAGTATTTCGACGGCGTCACCTCGCCCGTCGGAGGATTAGAGCTTGAAGACATCGAAAAACTTTTAGCCACAAAGAACACAAAGGACACAAAGATAGATGCAGGCGGGGAGTATCGCACTAGGAATGGCGGAGAGGAGCATCTCTGGACGCCGCAGCGCCTCGTCGACTTCCGCGAGTCCGTGCGCCACGACGACTACGCGCGCTTCAAACGCTACACCGACGATATCGACCAGAAGAGCCATGTGACGCTCCGCTCACAGTTGGAGTTTAAAGTTGGAGTTGGAGGAAGGAACGATTCCACTCTCGAACTCCAACTCGAAACTCGAACTTCGCAGGGACCTCAAGTTGAAAGCGTAGATTCCATCGTCCACCACTTCGTAGGCGGCGCGATGTCGCTCGGCTCGCTCTCGCCCGAGGCGCACGAGACGATCGCCCTCGCACTGAACGGACTCGGCACGATGTCCAACTCCGGCGAAGGCGGCGAGAATCCCGAGCGCTTCGGCACCGAGAAGAACAGCGCCATCAAGCAAGTCGCCTCTGGGCGCTTTGGCGTGACGATCGAGTACCTGCGTTCTGCGAAGGACTTGCAGATCAAGCTCGCCCAGGGTGCAAAGCCAGGCGAAGGCGGTCAGCTTCCCGCGCACAAGGTGGATGAGTTCGTCGCTCGCCTGAGGCACGCAAAGCCGGGAACGACCCTCATCTCGCCGCCTCCTCACCACGACATCTACTCGATTGAGGACCTGGCACAGCTCATATACGATCTCAAGTGCGCAAACCCCGAAGCGCGCGTTTCGGTAAAGCTCGTCTCCGAAGCGGGCGTCGGCACGATTGCCGCAGGTGTTGCAAAGGCGCACGCAGACGTAGTCGTCATATCCGGCTTCGACGGCGGAACGGGTGCAGCGCCCC
>JAFYQC010000074.1 GCA_017547265.1 Kiritimatiellia bacterium
CCCCTTCGGCTGCACCACGCGGGTAACGCAGCGCCACCAGTCCAGGCAAAGCGAGCGCGGTGTGAAGCATATGCACGAGTTCGGCTTCGTCGGAAGGCACCCACTCGCCGTCGATGCGGCCGATGCGGACGCACCCGATCGGGCCCATGAACGGAATCTCGCTGATGTGAAGCGCCGCCGAAGCCGCGTTCACCGCGAGGAAATCCGCCTCACGCGTGCCGTCGCACTGGATGAGCGTCGAGTTGACCTGAACGTCGTTGTAGTACCCGTCGGGGAAGAGCGGACGGATCGGACGGTCGCACATGCGGGCCGTCAGGATCTCCTTGGAGGTCGGACGCGCCTCGCGCTTGAAGAAGCCGCCCGGGAACTTGCCCGCCGCGTAGAACTTCTCGCGATACTCGCACTGGAGCGGAAAGAAGTCGATGCCCTCCCGCGGCGTATCGGTGTTGGTCACCGCCGTGAAGACGGTGTTGTCACCGTATGAAACGGTGACGGCCCCGGCGGCCTGCTGCGCCAGGAGACCGGTCTCGATCACGAGGTCCGTCCCCGCGATGTTGACCTTGAACTGCTTTGCACCTTGCATTGCTTTACTCTTTTCTTTTACTCTTACTTACTGTTCGCGCATTGGATTTCCGCCGGCGACGAGTCCGCAAGAAGACGAAGACGACTGAGGATGAAACGCTAACGCACCGCCTTAGCGACGAATTCCGAGCTTCTTGATGAGCTCCTTGTAGCCCGCCTCGTTCTCGCGCTTCAGATAGTCCAGAAGATTGCGGCGGTTCTGCACCTTGCGGAGAAGGCCGTAGCGGCTGGAGTGGTCCTTCTTGTTCGCCTTGAGGTGCTCGGTCAGGGCCTCGATCTCCTTCGTGAGAATCGCAATCTGGACCTCGCTGGAACCCGTGTCACGGTCATGGCGCTGGAACTCGCTCTTGATGGCAGCCTTGTCAACTTTCATTTTCTTGTCTTCTTTCTTTTTATTTACGTTGACTTGCGAGCGCGACGACGCCGATGGCGACGAAACACAACCAAGTCAACTACCACGTACTGGGAGGCAAAAGCCCATACCAAGGGCATAACGCTTTCATTCGAAAGCCCCCACGACAGGGATAACCTCCTGAGACAGCCGTAGATTGACATATATTGTATCAAAAATTCCGTTCGGCGCGCAAGTGTGAAAAAGTTGGCGCAAGGTGTCGGACACCTCGCGCCAACTTGCTGCAATCTCCGCTTCATTCAGGTCGCGCATCCGTGACGGCGGCGGCCCCAGCACTTGCAGCATCCCCAAATGCCGCAAATGGCGAAGAACGCGATAGCTCCGATGATCACCCACATTGCGATGTTGTTCATACTGCACCTCCGTTTTGTCTTGCCGAAAGGGCCCATCCCTCCCGACGCCGCACATTATGCGCTTTCCTCTTTTCCCTGTCTGTTGGAGATACAACGAAAATGAAAAGTCGGTAAAGCGAAGGCCCGGAGTACCGCTCCGGGCCTCAAGGAAGGACCTACGCCGTGGTTTTGAATCGTGGAGCCGCAATTATCTCCTTTCTTCTTCGGCCATCCTCCCCCTCAAAACATCGTCATTGTAGCAACTCCATGTTAATGAATTGCAAATGGATTAGAGATAAAGGACGAGAGGCGCAGTCTGCTCGTCACGCCACACCGACCGACTGCGGCTGAAGTACCGTTTATCTTAAGCGTCGCAGTTGGGTATTGAAGAGCGATGGCGTACATCCGGCTCAATTATACCAAAATCAATCACCGACGATAGCCAGCAGCAAGTCGAAGAGATGATCCGCCGAATCGACGGGCGGGAGCGCTTCGTTCTTCGGGTAAATGACGAGGGGCACCTTCCAGAGCGATGGATTTCGCGCGTCGCGCCACGAGGTCGCGTCCGGCGTTTCGCCGTGATCGCTCACATAGACCATGACCGTCCGCGGAGGAAGGGACTTGCAGATCCACTCCAAGACTCTGTCCGTGTAGGCGACGGACCGGTCATAGGTGTCGAAGTCATCCGGAGTCTTGAATCCGTTCGGGACGCGATACTTCGGATCGAAGTGGCTCCCCTGCAGATGAAGAAAGATGGCAAACGGACGTTCATCGTCAACGGACATCTCGCGTTGGAGATAAGGAACAAGCTCCTCGTCCCAAACGCCTTGTCCGTGCTCATTGTCCACAAGGTAATTCTTCGTCTCGCACGCGGCGAACAGCATCTGTCCGACGCCGCAACGCCGCGTCCATTTCGGCTGGGCGCTGATCAGCACGGGGCGATACCCTCTTCTCCGCAAAACCACGGCGGCCGTCTCGATGGCGCGGCGCGGTTCCTTCACTGTTGCCCGTGTAAGCATGAAGCGCAAGGCCTTCACGGTACTGGAGTCGACTGCACGGACAGGACCCCATACGGACATCTTATCGCGCATGCGATCCAGGAACGGAGTGGTCGGCTTCGAGTAGCCATAGAGCGACATCCGGTCCGTCGTCATGCTCTCGCCGAGAACAACAACAAGGTTCGTGGCCGCACCGGCGGGACGCTCCGCGACACCAGGCAGAAGTTCGCCGTCCCATGTCCCTGCCTGCAAGAGTTCCCGATACTGTGTAATGCCGCGGAGCGTGTCGAAGGCGAAGAAGAGGGGCGGCCAGCCGGCACCTTGCGGGATGCTCCAGACGAGATAACCAAGAACAACCATGGCGAAAATCCACCGTCCGCGTCCCTTCGCCAAGAAAACGAGCCCGGCAATTGCCGCAAGCAAGACGACAAGCCCGGCAACGACCAGGGTCAGTTCGGTCGCATAGGTCCGGAAGAACTCGGAAATCTCCTCGGGACTGCTCGTGGCCAGCAGCAAGAACCAGTCTCCGTCCAGCCGAAATCCGAACTGGCGAGCGACAAACGCCACGGTCACCTCGACCAAGGCGCACCATCCCAATCCCATAGCAATGAGAATCTTCAGAAACCGTTTCATTACCTAACTAATTTGAAGCCAGTGCGGCAGCAAGATCAAGGTTGCGGTAAAGGTTGATTTCGTGAAGAACATATCCCCTGCTCCTTGCGAAATCACGAACCAATGTCGATTTGTCAACCTCGCCATTCATTTTTCACTGCATTGAATTGAAAATGACACTACCATCCCATAGGCATTGAGTGAAACGCCTCACGCGGAGACGCAGAGACAATTTCGCAATCGACCTCTTAAAAAGCCGGACACTTCGAATCTGATCCCCTTTTGATGACCCTCTTAACAGCCACTTTACACATCCTAACCAGAAATCCAATCCGCTTCCCGACCGATGGATAAACCGCAAGAACCGCCCTGACAGCATCTTTAAATTTCGCATTATGTAAAACCCAAAACGAAATATGATCTACGGCATAACCAACGCCCTTAGCGCTCTTTAACAACATCTCTCTATCTTTTTCCGAATCTGCCGAAAAATCATTGATATAACTCTTCAACCATTCAAAATACATCTCTCCCGCCTTAAGCTTCTCAGCAACATCACTAAAAATCGTTGAAATATTCTCCCCAGAACTACGCCACGAAAAAAGCACTTGCGAGGAATATGCTACTCCATGTTCTTTTGCCAAGCTAATCCAGGTCGCATCATCACTAAACCACGCTCTAGGGAACGACACAAATCCGCCAATCCTTCTGAGGGCTTCTGTACGAAACATAAAATCCGGTGCATATTGTCTCATCCGCCGCACCGCTCGATTATAAAGAAATTCAGAACCACTCTCATATTCACTTCGTATTTCACTAACTCCAGTCCGTTTTCCTTCTGAATCAATAAAAGCCAACCGGCAATGAAAAACATCTACATCACGATACTTTTCAGCTAACCGCATCATTTCAGTTAAATATCCTGGCGCATATTCATCATCGTCAGATGCCAACACACAAAACTCGCCTTTGGCATACTCCATCGCATGATTCCACGCCGCGACAAAATCGCGCCCACCTATATTCACTTTGTTTCGCTTATAGATAATACGAGAATCATTAAACTCCCGAACAACTTCCTCAAGGTTTTCAGGTGAAGCGTCATCAACTACAACCAGCTCAAAATCAGTATACCCCTGAGAAAGAATACTTTTAATCGCTTGATGTAAAAACGACCGCTTCCACGCAGGCATTATAAACGATACCATATTAACCCCTCTTCGCGCGCCCTATCTCCCTATCCACAATCCACCTATACCACAGCCCCTGCAAAAAATGCCACCTCCAACCCGCTCTCCCATCGAGAAACCCCTGTTTATTGCTCCGGCAATGAATTATTGTGAGTCGGCGGCATAGGCAACGTGCTTGTCCTTGAAGTAGGTTTTGACCCTCTCCGGCGACGCCTTCACCATCTTCATGTGTTCTGTGGTCTTCTTCAAGAGTCCTTGCCGTGTCCGCCTCGGAACGCTTGTCGTGATGGCGTGCTTCAGGTCTGCATTCAGCCGTTCGTCCGGATTCAGTTCCGGGCTGTAGCTCGGCAAGTAGAACACCTCGATTCGTTCCTTGTTCTTTTCCAGCCATTCCTTCACGGGTTTGCAGTGATGCACTTTGAGGTTGTCCATGACGAGGAACACCTTGCGCGGCGCATCCTTCACAAGGCTCTCCATGAACTCTATGAGCTTGTCCGCATTGAACACGCCGTCTATGATCATCCAGTAGCACTTACCCTGGTTGTTCACCGATGAAATCATTGAAAACCGCTGTCGCGCACCCCATACGGAACGGGTCGTAGGCGTGACTCCGCGCGGGGAATATGAACGCCCGCGCACGTCCGTGTTCATTACTGCCGTCTCGTCGCCCAGTATATTTCGGCGTTTTCCGCCTTTGCGCGCGCTGAAATCGCCGGATATTCCTCTTCGAGCCACTTCTTCACCGCCTCCGGCTTCTGCTCGTAGGCGACCTTGATCGGCTTCTGCGGCGTGAAGCCCCAGCGCCTGAGGTATTCGCCCACCGTGCGCACGGGCATGTCGATTCCGAAATGCTCGCGAATGTATATGAGGACGGCTTCGCGCGTCCACTGCGCGAAGTCCATCTTCAGTTGCTCCGGGCGTTTGTCGCAGATGTCCTTCTGCGTCTGCTTCTCCTGTTCCGGCGTGAGCGTCCGCGCCGTGCCTTTCTTGCATCCGCGGCGCATCGGCTTCAGTGCCCCCATGCCGCCAGCCTCGAACAGGTCTATCGCCTTGCGTATTGCACCCCAGCTGATGCCGGTCTGCTCCTTGATGGCCATCGGACCAACGCCTTTCTTGTGCAGCCGGACAATCTGCTTGCGAATCTCGAACAACGCCGAAGGCGACTTTCGAGCATCCATCTTTATTTGATTTTCCATGCCGCACAGTATACCGTATATCACATTTCCGCAGAAAAATCACTATATTTCTTTGCCGCCTCTATAGGGCAATTTTCATATCTCGACAATCTCCCTCTTTGGCAGGTCTTTGAATACCTTGAAAACAAGCTGGCTTTC
>JAFYQC010000075.1 GCA_017547265.1 Kiritimatiellia bacterium
CCGATCTCGCCGCGAAGCGCAAGGCCAAGGTTGCTGAGGCCGAAGCCGCTGTCGCTGCCGCCGCCGAGGCGCCCAAGGCGGAGTGACATTGGAACGGACGGGGAAACCCAGGTTTCCCCGAACCCCATCAACAAGGAATGAAAGGTTTTTGAAAATGGCTATCACAATTCAGCAGATCAAGGAACTCCGCGAGGCGACCGCCGCCGGAATGGGCGCCTGCAAGGAAGCCCTCACCGCCACTAACGGCAACATGGAAGAGGCCGTCAAGTACCTCCGCGAGAAGGGTCTCGCCGTCGCCGCCAAGCGCGTCGACAAGGAGTCCAAGCAGGGCATCGTCGCCCTCGCCGTTGCCGACGACAAGAAGTCGATGGCGCTCGCCGAGATCAACTGCGAGACCGACTTCGTCGCCAAGACCGAGGCGTTCATCAAGTTCGTCGACGACGCGGCCAAGGTCGCGCTCGAGGGCAAGGACATCGAGCAGACGCTCAACGACGACTACAAGATGCTTCTCACCAAGACTGGCGAGAACGTCAAGATCCGCCGCAGCGAGCGCTACACGCTCGAGGGCGCCGGCTGCCTCAGCGGCTACATCCACATGGGCGGCAAGATCGGCGTTCTCGTCGAACTCGCGTGCGACAAGCCCTGCGAGAAGCTCGACGAGGCGGCGCACATGGTGTGCCTCCAGGTCGCCGCTAACGCGCCTAAGTACGTGAACCCCGCGGACGTTCCGCAGGCCGAGATCGATGCCGAGATCGAGATCAAGCTCAACGCGCTCAAGGAGCAGAAGGGCAAGCTCCCGCCCGAGCAGGCTCTCGTCGGCATCAAGAAGGGCATGGCTTCCAAGTTCTGCACGCAGATCTGCCTCGTCAAGCAGGACTACGTCGCGGACGGCGAGCAGACCGTCGAGCAGTACCTCGCGTCCGTCGCGAAGGAAATCGGCGCGCCTATCACGGTGAAGCGCTTCGCGCGCCTCCAGCTCGGCGCCTAATTCCGCGCATGGCGGTGCTTATCGCATTGCCGGCACTGTTTCTGCTCTCGGCGTTCTTTTCCGGGGCGGAGACAGTGCTCTTCTCTTTGACGGGGGCTCAGCGCGAGCGCATCCGCGCGAAGAGTGCTGCCGATGATGCCCTCATCACCAAGAGTCTTGCCGACAAGGCGGTCCTTTTCTCGACCTTGCTCGTCGGCAACACTCTCGTAAATTTCGCGATTTCGACGTTCGGCTTCCTCGCTTTCCGCGCCTATGTCCCCGGCGGGAGCTGGCTTGCCGTTCCGTCGATGACGATTCTCCTGCTCGTCTTCGGCGAAATAACTCCGAAGCGCCTAGCCCTTAGGTATGCCGAGCAGCTAGCGCCGCCATGTGTGCGGCTCCTCAGGTTCTGGCGCATCGTCCTGCGGCCTTTTAACAATGTTCTGCGGCTTTCCTCCAAGGCGTTTGCGCCTGCGCTTGAGCGCGAGAGGCGGGCGCTTTCCGACGAAGAGCTTATGACGGTTCTCGAGTCCGCGGCGGAGAAGGACGAGTCGCTTGCCGAGGACGTAGAGATGATAGAGGGCGTCTTGCGCCTCTCCGAGACCCACGCGAACGACGAGATGACGCCGCGCGTCGACATCGAGGGTCTCGACCTCGACCTTCCCGAAGACGCCCAGGCCGCCGCGCTTGCAAACGCTAAGCACCGCTACCTTCCCGTCTTCCGCCGCACGCCCGACGCGATAGAGGCCGTTCTCGACGTTCGCTCCGGAAAGAGGGAAGAGCCGATTTTCGTTCCTGAGAACATTACGCTCGACGACCTTTTCGTCGTCTTTGCGCGTAGCAACAAGCGTCTCGCCGTCGTCCTCGACGAATACGGCGGAACGGCCGGGATCATCGCCTTCAACGATGTCCTCGAGCTCATCATGGGCCCGAAGGTCTTCGGCGGCAACGCTGGCGACGAGCCGGCGATAGTCAAGAAGGGCGAGAACGTCTGGGAGATCGACGCGCGCGCGAGTCTCGAGGAAGTGAACCGCGAACTTGATCTCGAGCTCGAGGCCGAGGATGCCGATCGTCTCTCGGGCTGGGTCACTTTCCACGCCGAGAGGATTCCGCACGTCGGGCAGGAGATCGAGGCCGACGGATGCCGCGCGACCGTCCTCAAGCGTCGCGGCCGCCGCGTCACGCTCGTCAAGTTCGAGGTGCTTTCTCGCCCGACGACGACGTCCGACGAGGAACTCATCGAGGAAACCGACGCTGCCGTCGAACGGACAGAGGAGGACGACGCATGACGGTGTTCCTTCTCTTCCTCGCGGCGATTGCCGCGCTCCTTCTCGCCGCGTTCTGCGCCGGCGCGGAGACAGGCTTCCTCTCTGTGAGCCGCGAGCGAATCCTCCACCTCTCACGCGCGGGTGGTCGCAAGGCGAAGCTTGTCCATGCCGCGCTTTCCGACATGTCGCGCACCTTGACGACGCTTCTCATCGGCAACAACCTCGCCGGCGTCGTGTTTTCGTCGGCTTCCGCCGCGCTTGCTATCGAGCTCATTGGCGGCTCGCGCTTCGGTCGCGCCGCCTGGAGCTTTGTCTCGGCGCTTATCGTCCTCTATGTCTCCGAGTTCCTTCCGAAGATGCTCTGCGCCGCGCGGCCGCTTCACTACTGCCTCGGGATGGCGCGCCAGTATCGCGTGCTCGCGGCTATCCTGAAGCCCGTCGTTATGCTGCTCCTTGCCGTCACAAACCTTTTTGTCCCGCGCAAGGACCCGAAGTACAGCGTCACCGCGAAGGACCTTATGCGGATACTCCGCGACCGCAAGGACGGCGTCTGCATCTCCGACTTCGAGAGTGCGCTCATCGGCCGCATCCTCGTCTGCCGCGCGAAAGGGCGTTTCATCACGTCCGAAGAACTCGTCGACGCAGTCCGCGACGTGGACTGAAGTCGCCTTGTTGCTTGAAAGCCCTGGGGATATTTGATACTCTATCCCCATTGTCAGGTAATGGCAACTTTCAAGATATTCAAGGAGACAAATAAGATGGCACATGTCGGAATTTGCGTCACCCCGATTGCGGCTGCGTTCGTGGCCCTGTCTGCCTTCACGGCGTCTGCAGACGCTCGCGTGTGGCTTGACGAGCTTTCGCTCGAGGAAATGTCGTGCGGCTGGAACTCCCCGAACAAGAACAAGTCGGTCGAGGGCAAAGCCATCAAGATCGGCTCGAAGACGTTTGAGCGCGGCGTCGGCACGCATGCCACGTCGCTTGCGGTATACGAAGTCGACGGAAAGGCAATTGCCTTTGACGCGGATGTAGGTCTCGATGCGGAGGTGTTCCCTGCCGGTGCGGAATCCGCAAGCGTGAAGTTCTCGGTGATGGCCGACGCGCGCGTTGTCGCCAAAACCGAAGTCCTCAGGGGCAAGAGCGAGAGCGTGCATCTCCACGCCGACCTCGCGGGCGCGAAGATAGTGGAACTGCTCGTGTCCGATGCGGACAACGGCGACACATGGGACCATGCGGACTGGGCCGATGCCTACTTCACGATGCAGGACGGCGCACGTCCCGTGCCTGCCAAGTGCGGCGGCGAACAACTTGGCATCCTCACCCCGAAGCCGCCGGCGTCGCCTCGCATCAACGGCGCGCGCGTGTTCGGCGTCCGCCCCGGGCATCCGATCCTCTGGCGTCTCCCCGTGACCGGCGAGCGTCCGCTGGAGCTTGGCGCGAAGAATCTTCCTGACGGCGCGACCTTCGATTCCGAGAAGGGCATCCTTGGTGGCGCGGTGGCGAAGGCGGGAACGTACGAGATCGAGTTCACGGCGGCGAACGCGAAGGGGTCGTGCAGCCGCGTCCTCAAGCTCGTCGTCGGCGACAAGATCGCGCTTACGCCGCCAATGGGCTGGAACAGCTGGAACTGCTTCGCTCACGCCGTCACCGGCAAGAACATCAGAGATACAATAGACGTTTTCGACAAGTCCGGACTTGCCGACCATGGCTGGTGCTACGTCAACATAGACGACTTCTGGCAGAACAAGCCTTCCGCAAAGAACGATCAGACGCTGCAGGGCCCAGAGCGCAACCCCGACGGTTCCATTGCCGTCAACAAGCGCTTCCCGAGCATGAAGGAGCTTGCCGACTACGCGCACTCGAAAGGGCTCAAGATCGGGCTCTACTCGTCGCCCGGTCCTTACACGTGCGGCGGATGCGTAGGCAGCTGGATGCATGAATGGCAGGACGCGAAGACGTATGCCGACTGGGGCTACGACTACTTGAAGTACGACTGGTGCTCGTATGGCGGTGTCGCCGTCGGCGATGGGCATGGAAAGCTCATGCTGCCGTACCGGCTCATGGGCGAGGCGCTGAAGGCGCAGAACCGCGACATAGTGTTTTCTCTGTGCCAGTACGGCATGGGCTATGTCTCGACTTGGGGTGAATCTCTCGGCGGCAACTGCTGGCGCACCACCGGCGACATTACCGACACATGGAGTTCGATGTGGAAGATTCTCCACCAGCAGGCCGACTCGTGGCCGTACGCCCGCCCCGGCGCGTGGAACGACCCCGATATGCTCGTTGTCGGTCGCCTCGGATGGGGCGCTCTCCGTCCGACACGCCTTACGCCCAACGAGCAGTACACGCACATGTCGCTTTGGTGCGTTCTCTGCTCTCCGCTCCTGATCGGCTGCGACCTCACGCAGCTCGACGACTTCACGATGTCGCTTCTCACGAACGACGAGGTGATAGAGACGAGCCAGGACGAGCTTGGCGCGCAGGCCGCTTGCGTGGCGCAGGGGCCGCGCGCCGAGGTGTGGGCGAAGCCAATGAGCGACGGATCTCTCGTGTTTGCACTCTTCAACACATACCTCATGCCGACGCGCATCACCATCGATTTCGACGCGCTTGGCATAGAGGGCCGCTGGCGCGTGCGCGACCTCTGGCGGCAGAAGGACCTCGGCATTTTCTCGTCTGCGTACCATGCGGACGTGGAATCTCACGCAACGCACCTTGTGCGGCTTTTCCCGGAAAATGGCGCTGGTCTTCGCAAGGGCCTTGGCGACATCCGCGACAATGCCGTGTACAGGATGTACACCAACAAGCGCACGGTCGACAAGCCCGGCTATGTTGCGCCGTCCGGCCCTCCATGCGCCGAGTGCCCTCGTGGCCGATAAACGGCCAAAGCGCATTGCAGTGCGCCCAAGCCGCAGAATGCGGGATATGGTATAATATCCGCCTATGAGAATCGTAGTGAAAGTTGGCACGCATGCGATCGCGAACAAGGCCGGGAAGCCCGACCACGCGGCGCTTAAGCGTCTTGTCGCGCAGTTGAGTTCCTTAAGGAAGTCCGGGCACGAAGTGTTCTTCGTCTCGTCGGGCGCAGTCGCCGCAGGCGTCGAGGCGCTTGGGCTCAAGTCGCGACCGGCTGACGTGAACGACGTCCAGATGTGCGCGGCCGTCGGGCAGGCGCGCTTCATCTACGAGTACGAGCGGCTTTTCGGCGGCCACGGCGTGAAGATCGGCCAGGTGCTTCTCACCCATTTCGACTTTGAGGACCACCACCGCGCGCAGAACGTCAGGAAGTCCCTCGACCACCTCGTGCGCTCGGGGATCGTTCCGATCATAAACGAGAACGACGTCGTCGCGGACGAGGAGCTAAAGGGAAAGACCTTCGGCGACAACGATTGGCTGTCGTTTCTCATCGCGCGGCTCGTCAAGGCCGATGTGCTTGTCCTTCTCACGACCGTCGACGGTCTTCTCGACGCGCAGGGCAAGAAGATCCCGCGAGTCGATAGCTTCCGCAACATCGCGCGGCTTGTGCGCGCCGGCGAGAAGGGCTCGCTCTCCAAGGGCGGCATGGATTCGAAGCTAAAGGCGGTCAAGGCCGCAGTCTCGTCCGGAATCGACACTTATGTCGCAAACGGGCGTAAGAGCGTACTCGCGCCGCTTCTCGCGGGGAAGCCCGTCGGGACTTTCTTCCCCGGCTCGGCACTGTAATACGCTTCGAGGTGCCTAAATGACGCTCAGGCTCAACGGAATAGACGTCGACTGCGTGATCGGGGAGCGCCCCGACGAGCGCACTCGGCTTCAGACGCTGCGCGTCGACGTGGAGCTCGAGATCCCAGACGACGCTGCAGAGACCGATTCGCTCTCCGATACCGTGGACTATGCGGCGCTGACGGAGAGGATTCGCGCTGCGCTCGCGTCTGCGAAGTGCCGCATGATAGAGCGCGCGGCGAAGATTGTGAAGGACATCTGCCTTTCCGACGCGAAGGTGCGTGCGGCGAGGGTCTCTGTCACGAAGTCCGGCGCGGTGCCGCATCTCGAGTCGGCTCAGGCGGTCTTGTGAAATTGGCTGGAGGACGACGATGAAGATCAGTGCAGTGGTTTTTGACTTTGGCGGCGTGATGACGACTTCGACGATGCCGCAGCGCGTGATCGCGCTGGCGAAGGAGAAGGGCATCGACTGGAACGTGTTTGTCGACGGATTCAACGCGCACCGCCTCGACTACGACGCAGGGCACATCACGCTTGGCGAGATGTACGCGCTTATATGGAGCGACGCGGGGCTTTCCGTCTCGGACGAGACGACGGCGGCGTTCATGAAGGCAGACGACGAAAGCTGGTGCTACCGCAACGAGAGGACACTTGAGTGGATGAAGGCGCTTAAAGGGCGCGGCTTCAAGATCGGCATCCTCACGAACATGGCGCCAAAGTTCGCTCGCGAGCATTTCAGGTCGCGCTTTGCCGACTTCATCGCGGTTGCCGACGCGATGGTGATTTCTGGCGACGAGGGAATGGTGAAGCCGCAGAGGGAGATATACGATCTCCTTCGCTCGCGCATCAACCTTCCCGCCGAGGAGCTTTGCTTCATCGACGACGTCGAGAAGAACGTCAACGGCTCTCGCGCCGCCGGCTGGAATGCCATCCGCTTCGTCACGAACGACCAGGTAGAGGCAGACTTCGAGCAGTTCGCCAGCGGGCACGGCGGTTTGGTATAATATCGAAACTTATGGAACTCAGCGACATAGTGAAGGCGGCCTTTGAGAAGGCGTATCCCGGCGAGGACTTCGGCGGTGTCAGGGTGCTGCCCGCGACCGATCCGAAGTTTGGCGACTACCAGTGCAACGACGCGCTCAAGTTCGCGAAGAAGGCGCACGCCAACCCGCGCGAAGTCGGCGCGAAAGTGGCCGAGGCGCTTAAGGGCAACGACGTGTTCGAGAAGGTCGAGATCGCGGGCCCCGGGTTCCTCAACCTTACTGTTTCCGGTGGCTGGCTCAACTCTCAGCTTTCGACTCTGGACTCCAAGTCGGCTTGCGGCATCCCTCAGAAGGGCGCTGGCAAAAAGATCGTCATCGACTACTCTTCGCCCAACGCGGCGAAGCAGATGCACATCGGCCACATTCGCTCGACCGTCATCGGCTGCGCGATAGACAGGATCTTCCGCTCGCTCGGCTACGACGTGATAGCCGACAACCACCTCGGCGACTGGGGCACGCAGTTCGGTATCCTCATCAAGGGCTACCGCGAACTCCTCACCGACGAAGAACGCGAGAACCTCACCGTCGCCAACCTCGAGAAGTGCTATGTCCTCTCCGCCGCGAAGGCAAAGGAAGAAGACGGTGTCTGGAAGGACGCCTGCCGTGCCGAGCTCGTGAAGCTCCAGCAGGGCGACAAGGATAATCTCGCGCTCTGGAAGCGCTTTATCGACATCTCCATCGGCGAGTTCGACCGCATGTACGCGAAGCTCGGCGTGAAGTTCGACACTTATCGCGGCGAGTCGTACTACAACGACACCATGCCCGGCGTCGTCGCAAAGCTTCAGGAGATGGGGCTCGCCGTCGAGTCGGAGGGCGCTCTCGTCGTCAACCTCGAAGCCGAGAAGCTTGGCGTCGCGATCGTCCGCAAGTCTGACGGTGGCTACAACTACACGACGAGCGACCTCGCCTGCGTAAAGACCCGCGTCGAGGAATACGATCCCGAGCGCATCATCTACGTGACCGACGCCCGCCAGCAGCTCCACTTCAAGCAGTGGTTCTCGATCGCTGCGAAGATGGGCTACACGACGAAGCTCGTCCATGTTCCCTTTGGGCTCATGTCCTATCAGGGCAAGGCGATTTCCACGCGCGAGGGCAACCTCATCAAGCTCGACGAACTGCTCGCAGAGGCGAAGCGCCGCGCCTACGATATCGTGAAGGAGCGCGGCGGCGATGAGACGCTTGCCGAGCAGATCGGCTATGGCGCGGTCAAGTATTCCGACCTTTCCCACGACCCGATCACCGACATCGACTTCAGCTGGGACAAGGCGCTGGCGCTCGAGGGCAATTCTGGCCCCTATCTCCAGTATGCCTACGCCCGCGTCTGCTCGCTGCTTGAAAAGGCGGGTGTAGGAGCGGATAGGGATGGTAAATTCCTGGTCGCGACCCCCGCCGAGAAGCGGCTTGCGCTCCAGCTCCTCGAGTTTCCTGGTGCAGTCGTCCGCGCGGCGGAGGCCTACAAGCCGAGCGTACTCGCAGACTATCTCTTCCAGACGGCGCAGCTCTACTCGAGCTTTTACCAGAGTTCCCCGATACTTAAGAGCGAACCGTCCGTCCGCGCGGCGCGTCTGAAACTCTGCTCGCTGTTCGGAAAGGTGCTCTCAACTGGGCTTGGGCTCCTGGGCATTGACACGCCACGTCACATTTGATACCATATCCACCCACTTGCAGGAGAGATGGCAGAGCCTGGTTGAATGCACATGACTCGAAATCATGCATACCCGCAAGGGTATCGGGGGTTCGAATCCCTCTCTCTCCGCCAACCACATTCCCCCAACCAACAATAAGGCAATACCCTCGTCATGGAACTTAAAGGAAGCAAAACGGAAAAGAACCTGATGACGGCCTTTGCGGGCGAGTCTCAGGCGCGCAACAAGTATACTTATTTTGCCTCCGTTGCCAAGAAGGAAGGCTATGAGCAGATCGCGGCGATTTTCCTGCAGACTGCGGATAACGAGAAGGAGCACGCCAAGATGTGGTTCAATGCGCTGGGCGAGCTGGGCAATACCGCTGAGAACCTGCTGCAGGCGGCCGAGGGCGAGAACTATGAGTGGACCGATATGTACGCCACCTTCGCCAGGGAAGCCCGCGAGGAGGGATTTGAGGAGATCGCTGCGATGTTCGAAGGCGTCGGCGCGATCGAGAAGGCCCATGAGGAGCGCTATCGCAGGCTGCTGGCCAAC
>JAFYQC010000076.1 GCA_017547265.1 Kiritimatiellia bacterium
AGAACGCGCGGTGCGCAAGACGGCTGATCAGGTGGTAGCACCTGTCCTGCCCTATGAACCTGTTTTTCCTCATGCGGGCATTATACCAAAAACCCTGGGGCTGTATCAACAATGCTGTATCAATATGCTCTGACCCTTCTGACCCCCCTGGGGCTGTATCAACAATGCTGTATCAATATGCTCTGACCCTTCTGACCCCCCCATATCAAATCCTACGGCCCCGTGTCCCTATCCCCGCGGATGGAATCGGCGGTGGATGTCGCCGAAGCGCGCCGCGTCGACATGCGTGTATATCTGCGTCGTACCAATGTCCGCGTGGCCAAGAAGCTCCTGTATCGCACGGATGTCCGCACCGTGCTGGAGCATGTGAGAGGCGAAACAATGCCTGAGAACATGCGGGGAGATGCGCTCCGGCGCTATATCTGCCGCAACGGCACGCTCACGGATCATCTTGAAGACCGCCTGGCGCGTAAACGGCTTCTTGAGCCGAGTGACAAAGACATGCGACACGGAGAGGTCGCCTTTCGTAAACACGTCGCGCGCAGAGGCGAGATACGCCGTAAGCGCCCTTCCCGCAGCCTTGCCAATCGGGACGACGCGTTCCTTAGAACCCTTGCCGAGGATGCGCAGAAGCTCGCCGTCTGCCATTATGTCCTCGACCTTCATGCCGCAGACCTCGCTAACGCGAAGCCCGCAGCCGTACATGACCTCCAGCATCGCGCGGTCGCGCAGGTCGCGTGGATCAGTTCCGTCGACCTTGTCTATCATCCTAAAAGTCTCTTCTTCGGAAAGGACACGGGGGAGCACCTTCCCCTTCTTCGGCGGATAGAGAAGCGCGGCTGGGTTTCTTCTTATGTAGCGCCGTTCCTCGAGGAACTTGAATAACATCCGAATCGCCGCAGTGCGCCGCGCACGCGTCGAAGACTTGCGGCCGCTCGCCCGCTCCTCGCCGAGAAAGCCCGCTATGTCCTCGCGCTTTACATCGGCCGCGGCGGATATGCCGCGCTTTTTCAAGTATTTCGAAAAGAGCCGCAGATCCCTCGCGTATGCCGCGCAGGTATTCTCGGCCATCGACCGCTCGAAGCGGAGCGACCCGATAAAGGCCTCGATGTCAGAGTCTGGCAATGAAGTCCTCCACCAAGGCGCGCATCGCCGGCTTCGCGGCTTCTCCTGCGGCGATGACTTCTTCGTGGCCAAGCGGACGCAACGCGATTCCTGCGGCAAGGTTGGAGACGAGCGAAAGCCCAGCGACCTTCATGCCGCACGCCTTTGCAAAGACGGCCTCTGGCACGGTCGACATGCCAACGACGTCAGCGCCCTGCGCCTTGTACGCGCGAATCTCTGCGGGCGTCTCGTACGCAGGCCCGACATTATAGGCGTAGGTGCCGTCCATTACGCGGAGTCCTAGGCGGTTCGCGCCTGCGTGAAGAAGCTCTGCGAGGCGGCGCGTGTAAATTTCGGTCATGTCGGGGAACCTCTCGCCCCACTCTGGGCGATGCGGGCCAACGAGAGGATTCGCGTTGATAAGGTTGATGTGATCGCGAATGATGACGAAATCGCCTGGTCTAAGTGCAGGGTTTATCCCGCCCGAGGCGTTCGTCAGGAGAACAGTTCCGCAGCCCATGCGCCGCATCATCTCAATCGGGAGAACGACCGGCTCCCAGCCGACACCCTCGTAGTAATGCCTGCGTCCGCACCACGCCGCGATCCTCTTTTCGCCGCGGCGATAGAGAACGAACTCACCTACATGACCTGCGACTGTAGACGCGCCAAGCCCAGGGATATCGGAGTACGATGCGCGGAAAATCACCTCGTCCATCTCGAGCGCCTCGCCCCAGCCGGAGCCAAGCAAGATTCCAAGATCAATTGCCCTGTCGAAGCAGTTGTCAGGAAAATACGATGCTGCCTTGTCAAAAAACGAAACGTTCATCGTTATGCTCCTTTCCCTTTGCCGACCACAGGCCAGCAGTTAGATTCAAAGCCGTCATACGGGCAGTTGCGCGAGAGCGAGGCGAACTTAGCGACCTCGATGACGCGCCACTCGCCAACCTCGACCACAGTCTGCCGCGCATCGTCGAGACGAGCCGCCGCACGAGGCGAGAGAATACCCCGAGGCATCTTCCACCACGCCTGCGCCCAGGCGTCGGGCGACATTCCCTCGCCTTCCACCATCGTAACCCAGGTAAGGGGTATCGCAGTCTCAAGCCCGATAATGCCGTTCGCGCTCCCGGCAAAGCCAAGCGCTTTCTTCGCCGCAGGATGTGGCGCATGGTCCGTCGCAAACATGAGAACGCCGTCCTTCACGGCGCGGCGAAGCTCTGCGCGGTCTTCGTTGTTTCCTAAAGGCGGCGCCATCTTGTAGTTCGCGTCGTCGCGCGGAATCTCCTCGCACGAAAGAAGAAGATGGTGAGGTGTCGCCTCGGCGGAAACAGGGAGCCCTTCTTTCTGTGCATCGCGAACAAGCGCAACGCCCTCGGCCGTGGAAATGTGCTGAATGTGAAGACGGCATCCCGTCACGCGGCAGACTGCAAAATCGCGGCGAATTGCGACAGTCTCAGCAGAGACGGGGATAATCGGCAAATGGCGAATTCGTGCAAGCTTGCAGTCACGGATCACGCCATCCTTGACTTCCTTCGGATCCATCGCATGTTCGCAGATGCACATTCCAAGCGCAGCGGCACGGCGCATCGCCTCTTCCATCACCTTGTCGTCGGCGACATACGAGCCGTCGTCAGTGAAGAACGCAGCGCCCGCCTCGGCAAGCGCTTCAAGATTGGCGACCTCGTGTCCAAGCCGCCCTTTGGTGATGCAAGCGGAGGGGAGAAGAATGGTGCTTGCGCTCGGCAGAGCCGAGCTAGTGCTTTCGCGCAGCAAAGCTGCGCTAGTGCTTGGTGCTTGTGTGCGCTGATAGTCCATCCACTCCGGCGAGTCGCAGGCGGGAGTCGTGTTGGGCATCGTGACTACCGCGGCAAATCCGCCGCGCCGCGCCGCCTCAAGGCCGGACGCCGTAGTCTCCGCCTCTGGAATGCCAGGGTCGCGGAAATGGACATGGACGTCGATGAAGCCAGGAAATGTTAGTACTTTATTCATTGGTCAGTTATTTAGCCGTGTAGAACGTGTAGATCGTGTAGATTTCTTCATGTTCTGCATGTTCTATAGTTAGCCGAAAAGATCTCCTTGAACTGGAGCGGCGGCCGACGGCGTTGTGTCGGCGGGCTGCTCCGCATTGTCAGATGAAGTTGACCCAAGAAGTTCGAGAAGCCGCGCTTCGTCTATCACCTCGGTGCCAAGCGCACGCGCCTTCTCGGTCTTAGTCGCGCCGACATTCGCGCCGGCAATCAGGTATTTCGTCTTTGACGTGACGGCGCTCTGCACAATGCCGCCCGCCTTCTCGATTAGCGCGGCATATTCGCCGCGCGGACGGCTTAGCGTCCCCGTAAGAACGCAGCCAGCACCTACAAGCGGGCCAGTCGTAGCGACCGCGGCACGTGCGCCGCGCCGAGGGTCGATGCCAAGCGACAGCATGCGGTCGAGGAATGCGCTTCCGTATTCACTTGAGAAGAAAGAGAGAACCGCCTTCGCAGCTTCGACCTTGATGGCGAGAATCTTGCGCTCCTTTCCCTTCTTCGCATCGTTCTCAATGACGTTCTTAAGAACTGGGCTGTCCTTGAGGTCGCTGAATTTCTCGTGTTCTGCCGCGATGTCTTTTGCAACCGTGACGCCAACCTGCGGTATGCCTACGGCGAAAAGCCACCTCTCGAGCGGCAGCTCCTTCGCATCGACAACGGCGTTCTTTAAGTTTAGCGCGTTCTTGCCGAACTTGCGCGGCGCGTCCTTTTCGCCAATGTCGAGACCTGCGAGTTCAGAATAGTCGAGCGTGAAGAGATCGAGAGGATCCTTTACAACGCCCTTGTCGACAAGGATGTCCGCGATCTTGCCGCCGAGCGCTTTCAAGTCAAGAGCGTTGCGGCTCGCAAAATGTTCAAGCCGACGGCAAAGTTGCGCTGGGCATGCGGGATTCATGCAGCGCGTCGCCACCTCTCCTTCAAGACGCGCAACCGCGCCGCCGCAAACGGGGCACGTCGTAGGCATCGTGAAAACGATTTCAGCGCCTGTACGCTTTTCGGGAATTGATGATTCGATAGCGGGAATTACATCGCCCGCCTTTACGAGCCAGACGCGGTCGCCAATTCGAATGTCCTGACGCGCAATCTGGTCGGCGTTGTGCAAAGTGGCGCGGGAAATGACAGAACCGGCGAGTGGAACTGGCTTCAATTCCGCAACAGGGGTAAGGATGCCAGTTCGTCCAACCTGAACCGTAATCGCCTCTACAGTCGTTTCTGCGCGTTCAGGCGCGTACTTGTATGCGCGCGCCCAGCGAGGGCCGTGAGCAGTCGCACCGAGGATGTCGTAGAACTTTCGTTCGTCGATCTTGATGACCGCGCCGTCGATCTCGAAACGAAAGGTGTGGCGAAGCGTCTGAAGTTCGTCGATTGCGGCAAATACCTCGTCTATCGTCTTGCAGAACTTCGACCACGGCGCGACAGGGAAGCCCCACTTCGCAAACGCAGCGACCATTTCGCTGTGAGAGGCGAAACCGTCGCAACCTACGCCACCGGCATTGTAGATTACGACATCGAGCGGACGCTCGGCGGTGACGCGCGAATCGAGCTGTTTCAAGGAACCCGCGCAGGCGTTCCTCGGGTTCGCAAAAGTCTCAAGTCCTGCGGCCTCCTGGCGAGCGTTAAGTTCGACAAAACCCTCGCGCGTCATATACGCCTCGCCGCGCACTTCAAGCTCGCGCGGCGCGTCAGGCGGAAGGACTTTTGGAACAGTCTTTATCGTACTTACGTTCGCCGTTATGTCGTCACCGACAAGACCGTTGCCGCGCGTTGCGGCACGGACGAGCCGTCCGCCTGAGTAGCGAAGTGAAAGCGAGATACCGTCAATCTTCGGCTCGACGAGATAGGTAAAGCCCTCAACAGTCTTCCTGACATACGCATCAAACTCGGCAAGCTCATCTTTAGCATGGGTCTTGTCCAAAGACTGCATCGGCGGATCGTGCTTCACCTTCGCAAAGCCCTCGAGAAGACCGCCCGCGACATTCTGAACTGGCGACGATGCGTCGGCAAACTCGGGGAAATCCGCTTCGAGTTTCAGGAGCTCCTGCTCCCACATGTCATAGTCGCGGTCGCCTACCGTCGGCTGGTGAAGATCGTAATAGTCGTGGTTGGCCTTCTCTATGAGGGCCCTAAGTTCCTCGATCCGCGCCTTTGCGTTTGCTTTGTCCATCAGTCGCTTGAGCTTTTGTAACGGATTTGGCGCTTGCCGGTGGGCGAGGTGTGGCGGGGAGGCGGGGCGGGGCGCTGCTGGCGCTCAAGCGCCATCTCCTCATCGGTAAGAACATGGCTCTCGGCGCGCTTCTTCGAAACAAGAACGGAGCGACGATAGCCGTTGTGGGCAAGAAGGCCCATAAACGCGCGGGCGGGCTTCAAGTTGTGCTCGGAGTCTTCGTCGACGAGGATGTGAATCACGCGGTCAGCGGGCACATCATAGCTCTTAAGGATCGCAGGCACCCTTTTTGGATCGACATAGCGCTCACCAATGAGAATGCCCTTCGTCGAATAGCGAATCGAGGGATGCGCGGCGTCAAGCACTATGTCGCCGTAGTCGTTCGAGGCACATCCCGTGCAGACGAGACACATGTAGACAACAGTACCAGCGATAATGCTAAGAAGCGCGTTACGACGCCACAGCTGAAGCGCAACAACGAGGACTCCCGCAAGATACGGCCATGCCGTCTTCCACTGGAGCCCCGAATACGAATAGAAGATAAGCGCGGCGATTATCACAGGCGACACGAGATCGCCAAAGCGCGAGACCCATTTAGGGAGTTCCCTGTCGCGGCCGGCGAAGAGCACAAACGGCAAGGCACGCAGCGCGTAGTTCACGAGGAACCCGACGGCCACTATGCCCAGCATGTATACGACTTCGCTCTTCATTTCGCGGCGCGAGACTCCAAGATTGCTCCGACGCGGACGGCGTCTTCGGGCGTATCGACGCCAACGCCCTCGTCTTCAGTGCGGACAACTGCGATCTTCGCACCCATCCAAAGCGCACGAAGCTGCTCGAGCTTTTCAGTCTTCTCAAGCGGGCACGGCGGTTCCGAGATGTACTTCTTCAGGAATGCGCCGCGATAGGCGTAGATGCCAAGGTGCCTGACATAGAGCGACGAAGCGCCGAATTGCGGCTCGTTGTCGCGGTCGCAGGGAATTGGCGCGCGGGAGAAATAAAGAGCGCCGTCGTCACGATCCAGCACGACCTTTACAACGGTCTTCGCCGCGAAGTCAGAGGCGTTCTTGATAGGCGTTACTGCCGTCGCCATTGACCAGCGGGGGTCATCCTTGAGCTTCGACGCAAGCTGCTCTACGAGCGCAGGATCTATAAGAGGCTCGTCGCCCTGGATATTGACGAGAATGTCGTCGTCAGCAAAGTCAGCACCGAGGAAGTTTCGTGCAGCGCACGCAATGCGGTCGGTTCCGCTCGGAAGCTCCGACGGCGTCATCACCGCCTTGCCGCCGTGTTCCTCCACGGCCTTTACGATGCGTTCGTCGTCCGTCGCAACGAGGACTTCGTCGAGTCCCTTCGCCTTCTTGACCGCCTCAACAACCCAGGCGACAAGCGGCTTGCCCGCGAGGATTGCGAGCGGTTTCCCGGGGAAGCGGCTCGATCCGAACCGCGAGGGAATGATTCCATAGGTCTTCATAAGGCAATTATACCATATTTCCGACCTGCCGCGTCTCAAGATATCGCACTGATTTTGCCCTTAGGACAAATGGGCTATGCGGCGCAATCCATCAGCGGAGGCGGTATTCGGCACGAGGAGACTCCTCTTCGATTAATGCCGCTCTCGTCTTTTTAAGGAGACTGTCAGACGACTCGAAAAGGAGTGAGTCTTCCAAGATGGACATAAAGCCGTTCTTCTTGCGGTAGCCGTAGATACGCACATCGCCGTCGGCGAGCTTCTTGATCTGCTCTATGGCCTCGTCTTCATGCCCAATGCCATCCACCAGCTTGTGCTTCAAGGCATCGTCGGCGGTGAACACACGTCCATCGGCAAGCTGGCGAACGACTTCAACAGGCAAGTCTCTTCCTTCGGCCACGATTTTCACGAAACGTTCGTAGAGCTGCTTCACAGGCTCTTCGAGTATCTTGATGTGCTCTGGCTTTACGGGCTTGAGGGGGTTTAGCATGTCCTTGTTCTCGCCAGATGCGATGGTCACGTCCGTAACGCCGATCTTCTGCGCTAGTTCCGCGATGTTGAAGGTGCTCATTATGACGCCGATGGAACCGGTGAGCGTAGTTGGACGCGCCATGATCCAGTCTGCACCTGCCGCGGTATAGTACCCACCGGAGCAGCAGAGGTCGCCCATGTGCACAAAGACAAATCGGCCCTCGGAAGACTGGCGGAATCTGAGAATTGCATCGTGCAGTTCGTCCGCCATCGTGACGCCGCCTCCGGGAGTGTCGATCTCCAGGTAGAGCCCGTCGATCGACTCGTCGTTTATAGCCGCCTTAATCTTGCGCAGAGCTGTCGGCGCGCTCGTGTCGTCAATAGTGCCGAAGACTGGGCGATCTATTTTTGAGGACATGACTCCACTTATGCGAATCTTCAGCACATGTGCAGCATCTTCGTCACCGTCACCAGAAAGCCAAACCTTCTTGAACTGTTTCGCGTCCTGTGGCGCAAGGGCGATGGCATCAGCAGAGTCCGCTGGCATCTCAGAGCACCCTCTGAAGGCAAACGCCATTATTAACGTGTACAAGAAAACAAGGCCAATGAAAATGCCTACAGAACTAAGGCATCCAGCCATGCAGCCAATCTTAGTATTTGTTTCCATATGAGACAATTATACCATAAACCAGACTATCGTGTCAGAAAGTTCAAACCTCTCTCGTGGTCTTGCCGTGAGTGAGGCGGTGGAGCGAAGAATACTTTTTTGACACATCCCGCAGGGATGTCGGCGCGCCGAGCCGATGGTCGCGGGTGAGGTAGGCGGAAGGCCGCAGGCGTAAGAGTGACTTGCGTACGCAACCAGTGATAGACGCCGAGGCATGGCAGACTAAATACGGCATATTGT
The DNA here is from genome assembly GCA_017547265.1 of Kiritimatiellia bacterium. Next base: position 8,142 of record JAFYQC010000076.1, read on the forward strand.
CTGATGTGCAAAAGCCGTCGCGGACCTGGAGCCGAACGAGAGCCCCGCGAACCGTCGGGCGGCACGCCGGAAGTCAAAAAACTTCCACGCTAGAGGATATGGCCCATCTTCTCGCGCTTGGTGTCTAGATAGCGCTTGTCGTGGGCGTTCGCGGGAATCACAATCGGCACTCGCTCTACAATCTCGATGCCATAGCCATCAAGCCCCTTCACCTTGCAGGGATTGTTCGTCATAAGGCGAACCTTGCTTATGCCGAGATCCTCGAGAATCTGCGCACCTTCGCCATAGTCGCGGAGATCAGGCGCAAAGCCGAGCGCGATATTCGCCTCGACGGTATCAAGCCCCTCTTCCTGCTTGCGATAGGCGTGAAGCTTGTTTTCAAGCCCAATTCCACGCCCTTCCTGGCGCATGTAGAGAACGGCTCCACGACCCTCGCGCTCCACCATCTCC
>JAFYQC010000008.1 GCA_017547265.1 Kiritimatiellia bacterium
CTGTCCGACGGAGTGAACAGCGCGAACACGCATGGCGGAGACCTGGCCGAGGACGTCATACTCCCCGAGTTCAAGTTTGACTCTGGCACCTGTCCCGTGTTTTTCATGCACGGCGATGCCGATGTAATTTCGTCTATGGGGAGCGTGAAGGTCTATTCGCGGTTGCACGCGATGCATGTTCCGTGCGACCTTCACGTGTTCGCGAAGCGCGACCACGATTTCAAGTCCAAAGGCGCGGCAAAAGGAAAGTTCCTCGCGTGGCGTCCGCTTCTCTGGGACTGGCTCGTGCAGATGGGTTTCTGCAATGATGCCGAATTGCCACTCTAAAGCAAGGTTTTTGTGGCTTATCACTAAATATGCCGTTATCATGATGAGGAAGTTGCGCTTCGCAGGAGTGCAATGTCATGTTTGACTTTTGACTATATCTCAATTTTAAGTGACGATATAGTCAAAAGTCTATGCAGATCAGCCTAGACCATTGACTATATCTGCGCAATATGATACCATATACGCGCAAAGTCCAATAGCGTAGGAGGCGTTATGGTCGGGCGCAAGAAAGAGATAAAAATGCTTCGGGATGCTGCGGAGAGCAAGCATTCTGAGTTTGTTGCCATTTATGGGCGTCGCCGAGTTGGTAAGACATTTCTTGTCCGTGAGACTTTTAATTCTAATTTCACGTTTCAGCACTCTGGAGTTGCTAACTCTGGCACGAAGATTCAGCTTGAGCGTTTCCGTCGTTCCCTTATCGAAAGTGGACACGCTAAATGCCCAGCCCTTAAGACGTGGTTCCAGGCGTTTGACGAACTCAAGACGGTCATTGTGGCATCTAACGTAGGAAAGAAGATTTTGTTCATTGATGAGATGCCGTGGATGGATAAGCCAAACGCCAATTTTATTCCGGCGCTTGAGAACTTCTGGAATGCATGGGCATCGGCACGAAAGGATGTCCTGCTTGTCGTCTGTGGCTCTGCGACATCATGGATGCTCAACAAAGTCATACATGGACGGGGCGGGCTTCATAATCGTGTGACGGTCAGGATTCCGCTGCATCCATTCTGTCTCTCGGAGTGCGAGGAGCTTGCCTTGTCCATGGGACTTGAAGCTACCAGATACCAGTTGGTGCAATATTATATGGCGCTTGGCGGAGTTCCGTACTACTGGAACTATCTGCAGAGCGGTCTGAGTGTCGCACAGAACATTGACGCGCTTTTTTTTGCCGGAGGAGACAGGCTAGAAGGCGAGTTCGCCGAGTTGTTTGCATCGTTGTTCGCGAAGGACGCACCCTATGTTCGCATCGTCGAGGCGCTTTGTTCGCGGCGTATGGGTCTTGTGCGCGAAGAGATTGCAAAGGCGACCGGACTTTCCAATTCTGGAACGCTTACCAGATATCTGAGCGAACTTGAACAGTGCGGATTCGTCCGCAAGTACCGAATGGGAGGGAGGCGTGTCAGGGACGCAATCTATCAGCTTGTTGATAACTTTTCCCTTTTCCATTTCAGGTTCGTGCGTGAGAACAGGGATAGGGACCCGTTGTTCTGGTCGAGTTCGGCAGACAAGCCGTTGCTGCTGTCATGGCAGGGACTATCTTTTGAGCTTGTATGTCTTGAACACGTTGAGCAGATTAAGCGTGCGCTTCAGATCGGCGGCGTACATTCGCTTAATTACGCCTGGAGATGCGAACACCCCCAAGACGCGGTGGAACGGGGTGCGCAAATTGACCTTGTGATTGACAGAGACGATGGGGTTGTTAATCTGTGCGAAATGAAGTTCTCGGAGAAGGAATATGGCATCACTGCCGATGACGATGCCTCGATGAGAAACAAGCGGGTTGCGTTCAAGCGCGAGACGAAATCCAGGAAGGCCGTTCATTTCACATATGTGACAACGTTTGGCCTTGCGAGAAATCGCTATGCGGGCGAAGTGCAGTCCGAGGTAGTTCTTGACGATTTGTTCAAATGATGCGCATGGGTGTTGCGTGGCCCGGCGGCAATGCAGGTTTTCTCCGTGGTCCACGAAGCTAAGGAACATGGTATAATACGCTCATGATCGAGCGGCAATATGGCTGTGGTAGAGGAAAACGATTCAAAGAAGAAGGGGATTGCCATGAAGAAATGTCTGACAATAGTTGTTGCAACCGGGGCGATGGGCCTGTTCGGCATGATGTCGCCGACAGCGCCGTCCCGCACGGTTGATATAGTCGGCCCTGGCGGGCGCGCAGTCGTCGATCTTCAGGGCGGACGCATTCTATCGTGGAAGACTTCTGCCGGAGAGGAACTGCTCTTCATGCCCCGGCGGACCGAATCTGCCGGCGGCGACTGGTCTCATGGCGGGATATCGCTTTGCTGGCCGTGGTTCGGCAAGAAGGGGGACAAGGCCAGCTCGATCCACGGCTTTGCCCGCAACCGCAGGCTTGCCGTGCGGCATCGCGATTCCGATGGGGCCGGAGGGTCGTCCGTCACGTTGGGGCTTTCGCTTGCCGCCGGCGAGGATCCGGATTTCCC
>JAFYQC010000077.1 GCA_017547265.1 Kiritimatiellia bacterium
CGCGTCGAGCGCTACGAGGAGCTGCAGAAGCAGGAGGTGTCGACGCGCGAGGACGATCTCGTCATCCGCATCCCGCCGGGTCCGCGTCTCGGCGACCTCGTCGTCCGCGCGGAACACGTCAAGATGGCGTTCGGCGACCAGGTGCTCTACTCGGATCTCAACTTCGACCTGCCGCGCGGCGGCATAGTCGGCGTCATCGGCGCGAACGGCGCCGGCAAGACGACGCTCTTCAAGCTTATCACTGGGCAGCTCAAGCCGGTGGAGGGCTCTTTCAAGGTCGGCGACACCGTGAAGCTCTCGTATGTCGACCAGACGAGAAGCGAGCTCAAGGCCGACGAGACGGTCTACGAGGCGATAACGGGCGGCGGCGAGTTCGTGAAGCTCGCGGGCACCACCATGATGAACGGCCGCGCCTACTGCAGCCGCTTCAACTTCCGCGGCCCCGAGCAGCAGAAGAAAGTCGGCGTCCTCTCGGGCGGTGAGCGCAACCGCGTCCACCTCGCAAAGCTTCTCACCTCGGGCGGCAACCTCCTTCTCCTTGACGAACCGACGAATGACCTCGACGTCGCGACTCTCCGCTCTTTGGAAGAGGGCCTTCAGGACTTCGGCGGCTGCGTGATGGTCGTCTCGCACGACCGCTGGTTCCTCGACCGAATCGCTACGCACATCCTCGCGTTCGAAGGGAAGGGCAAGACGACTTGGTTCGAGGGAAGCTACTCCGAATACCATGAGGCGCTTGCAAAGCGCAAGTAATCTCGGCACGATTTAGCATAATAACATGGAAGACTGGCTAGACTTGAATCCCGATCCGGCGCATGTGCGGCGCGAGCGCGAAAAGGCGCGCGAGCTGCGCAAGACCGACTGGTGGCGCGCGCTCGTTGCAAAGGGCGTCTGCCACTACTGCCATCGGAATGTCGGCGCGGAGAACCTGACGCTTGACCATGTCGTGCCGGTTTCGCGCGGCGGGCGGTCGACGCGCGGCAACTGCGTCCCCTGCTGCAAGGAGTGCAACAACGCGAAGAAGTCGTACACTCCCGCCGAGCAGGTCCTTGCGCGGCTCTTCCCGGACGAGGCGCAGCCAGAGTCCTGATTTCTCCAGCGGATGGGCGAAGGAATCGCAGCCGAAATACTTGTCGTCGACGACGAAAGGGCCGTCAGGCGCGGTGTCGCCGCGATTCTCGAGGGAGCCGGCTATGTCGTGCGCGAGGCGAAGAACGGCAAAGAGGCGCTGCGGTTTTTCGGTGAGTCGAAGCCCGACCTCGTGCTTCTCGACGTCATGATGCCCAAGATGGACGGTTTTTCCGTCTGTGCGGCGATACGCGAAGTTGACGCGGCAGTTCCAGTTCTCTTTCTCTCGGCCCTTGGCGACGAGGAGAGCCAGCTCAAGGGCTTCGGCTACGGTGCGGACGACTATATCGAAAAGACGCTCCCCGCCCCGCTTTTCCTCGCGCGGGTCGAAGCGGCCCTAAGGCGGACGCGCGCCGCCGAGCCAAGTGGCGACTTCAGCTTCGGCGAGTGGCGCGTAAAGGCGGCCCAGTGTTCGATGCGCCGATCCACAGGCGAGACGGCGGAGCTCTGTGACAGGGAGATTGCGCTTCTGCGGCTCTTCGCGGCGCGGCGTGGCGAAGCGCTCGCCCGCGATTGGCTCGCCATGAAGCTGTGGGGCAAGAACGCCGCCGTGAGCGACAATTTGCTTAGCGTCCTCATCTACGGTCTCCGCGGCAAACTTGCCGCGGAAGGGCAGGCGATACGCACCGTCCGCGGTGTCGGCTATGCGTTTGTGCCGTCCAACTGAACTGTCGGCATACGGCCAAACGGCCACGAAATATGGTATAATATACAACATTATGGCAGAAGAAAACAAATCGTCGCTCGACGCGCTATCGGCTTTGTGCAAGCGTCGCGGATTCATTTACCATTCGTCTGAGATCTATGGCGGCATGCCTGGTTTCTGGGATTACGGCCCTCTTGGATGTGAACTCAAGGCCAACGTCAAGCAGGCGTGGTGGCAGTTCACCGTTCGCGGGCGCGAGGATGTCGCGGGTCTCGACGCCACAATCATCATGCACCCGAAGATCTGGAAGGCATCAGGTCACCTTGACACGTTCGCCGACCCAATGACGATGTGCAAGGACTGCAAGAAGCTGATGCGCGCCGACCAGATCAAGGACATCTACGCAGACCAGAAGAAGAAACCCCAACCGAAGGTTGCTGGGAGTGATTTCTTCTGCCCCTACTGCGGCGGCGAGTTGACTGAACCCAAGCCCTTCAACCTCATGTTCAAGACGGTAGTCGGTCCTATTGACGATCCTTCGAACGTCGCGTATCTCCGTCCCGAGACGGCGCAGGCTATCTTCGCGCAGTTCCTGAACGTCACGGCGACCTCGCGCATGACCGTTCCCTACGGCATCGCGCAGATGGGCAAGTCCTTCCGCAACGAGGTGACGCCGAGGAACTACACGTTCCGCTCGCGCGAGTTCGAGCAGATGGAGCTCGAGTTCTTCATCCGCCCCGACGAGGCGATTGAGCTCCAGTACGGCCATGTGGTGACGCTTGCCGACAATCCCGACATCACGGGACCCGTCCAGGACGACTGGGGCTGGGAAGTCTGGCACAAGTACTGGGTTGAGCAGCGGAAGAAATTCCTCAATGCGGTCGGTCTCCCGACCGAGAAGTTTGTCGAGTACTGGCAGAAGCCAGACGAGCTCGCGCACTACGCGCGCGCTTGCGTCGACATCGAGTACGACTTCCCGTTCGGCCGCCAGGAGCTCGAGGGCATCGCGGCCCGCAGCGACTTTGACCTCACGCAGCACCAGATCCACTCGAAGGTGCCGCAGCTCGTCTTCGACGACCCGCTGAAGCAGGCGTGCAAGAAGCTGACGGACGAAGACAAGGCCGCGTTCATCGCTAAGACCCAGGCCGCGTGGCTAAAGCGCGTCGAGGCCGCTCGCTCGGCGAAGGCCGGCAAGGATGTTGTCCTTTCCGCCGAAGAGCGCGAAGAGCTCGCGGCGAAGGCGAAGGCCTTCTGTGAGAACCTCTTCGACGGCAAGTACGTCCCGCACGTGATCGAGCCGTCGGCTGGCGTCGACCGCCTTATGCTCGCGCTTCTCTGCGAGGCGTACGAGGAGCAGAAGCTCACCGACGAGAAGGGCAAGGAGGACATCCGCACAGTTCTCCACTTCAACCCGAAGGTGGCCCCGATCAAGGTCGCGATCTTCCCGCTCATCAAGAAGGACGAAGCGCAGTTCAACTTTGCGCGCGACATCTTCAGGAAGCTCCAGCAGAAGGTCAACTGCATGTGGGACGTCTCCGGCGCGATCGGCCGCCGCTATCGCCGCCAGGACGAGGCGGGCACCCCGTGGTGCATCACCGTTGACGAGCAGACGACGAAGGACGGAACCTTCACGGTCCGCGAGCGCGACTCGATGGAGCAGAGGCGCATGACATACGAAGAATTTCTCGCCATGATGTACGCCGCGCTCGAATTTTGATATAATCTAAGAACACGAAAGGACATACAAGATGAAAAAGCTCATCGTCGCAGCATTCCTTATCCTCTCCGCGTCGGTCGCGTCCGCAGACGCCACCTGGTGCCAGCTCAGCTTCTACTCGCCTGGCGACCTCATGCTCCCCTGGGCTCGCAGCGACGTCTATGGCCTCAGGCTCGACCTTCCCTACGGCAACAACAGCGGTAAGCTCATTGGCGCCGACCTCGGTATTGTCGGCGTTCTCAGCGAAGGGATGACGGGGCTTCAGGTCACTGGCTTCAACCTTGTCGACCTAGCGTCGGTAAAGGGTTTCCAGTTTGGTGTCATAGCGAACAGGGATCGGGACTTCCACGGGCTTCAGATTTCTGGCATAGTGAACTGGAATGAAGACGAGTCCGCCGGTGTTCAGATTGGCACGGTCAACTATGGCGGCGAGCTTGCCGGTTTTCAGCTCGGCGGCGTCAGCTGGATGGTAGGCAACTATACGGGCGTGTCATTCGATGCTATGCTTGTCGCTCGCAACAACTTCACCGGCTGGTCCCTTGCGGGCTTCAACTATGGCAACAAGGATGTCTCGGGTGTCCAGATGGGCGGTGTCAACGTCGCTGCGGAGAGCTCCACCGGACTCCAGCTCGGGTTCATCAACTTGGCGAAGCACCATGAAGGACTCCAGCTCGGGCTGATCAACATCAATAGCTCCGGCTTCCTTCCCTGCTTCCCTGTCTTCAATTTCAACTTTGGTCGCTGACGTTTCGCCATTGACTTTGCGCCGCGGAAAGCGTATACTATCCGCCACTTTCACCTCATGAGAGGTGCCCGACGTCGGAGCGTAGCGCAGTCTGGTAGCGCGTTTGCTTCGGGAGCAAAAGGTCGAGGGTTCAAATCCCTCCGCTCCGACCAATTCAAAAGCCGCACATGGTGCGGCTTTTCTGTTTTAGCGAGAGACAAAAACGCGCGGCGGAGCCATAAGCCCCGCCGCGTGCGCTTTAATGGTTTGCCGCGACTGGCGCGGCTATGCCATTATTCGCCCCAGACGATCGTGGTCGTGGAGCCGATGATTCCGAGAATGCTCTTCACCTTGTAGTCGACATGGTGGATCTTCTTGATGGCGCCGTTGTCCATGGCGGCCTTGAGGGAGGCGTCTCCCTGGGTAAAGCAGACGATGCCTTCCGCAGTCGCAACACCCATCTTGGCGGGCTTGACGTCGTTGTCGATGAAGTTCGTGTCAGGGCTCTGGACATCGAGCATGATTGGAGCCGCGGCATTGGAGGGACCGACCACGACACATCCTGAGGCAATGGCGGCGAGCGCCGCAACAAACAGAAGTTTCTTCATTTTTTGATTTCCTTAGTTTTTTCTTGCCGGCCCAGATGTTGAACCGATGCCAATATGATACACTTTTTCAGCCGTTTGTGCAAGGGCGCTTTTGCCCCTACTTGGCCGAGGCGCCTGC
>JAFYQC010000078.1 GCA_017547265.1 Kiritimatiellia bacterium
AAGTCCACGTGTCCGGGAGTGTCGATCAGCGAGAGGCGGTAGTCGCCCCACTGAACGCACGTAGCGGCGGACTGAATCGTAATGCCGCGCTCCTGTTCCTGGACCATGAAGTCCATCGTCGCGGCGCCGTCATGCACCTCGCCAATCTTGTAGTTCTTGCCAGAATAGTAGAGGATGCGCTCCGACGTAGTGGTCTTGCCACCGTCAATGTGCGCCATGATGCCGAAGTTCCTCACGTGATCGAGCGGAATGTCGCGCTTAGCCATTTTTCAGTCTTTCCCTTTCTTTGCAAAATGAGTGTATATTATAGCGAAAATGTGCCTCCGCTTTCAAGTGCGAATTTTACGCAAAATTTGCGCTTCTACCAATTTACGTCTATGACCTTGCCTTCGCGGGTCCGGAGGCCCTTAGCGGAGCCGTGGGGCCAGGAGGAGGGAATGGCCCTCTCCATAAGCATTTCGCACACGGCAGCGACCATTCCGAGGTTGCCGTCGATCTGGAACGGTGGGTGCGTCGCGAACATGTTGTCGAGGGTGTTGTAGCGGAGCAGGGAGTCTAACATCTCGCCCGCCTTGTCGCCCTCCCCGAGGCGCGCCCAGAGTGCGGCACGCCACGGCCAGGTCCAGCTACGGCGCGAGTCACCCGTCAGAGTGCGGCCTGCAAGCGCCACTTTGGCGGCCTCGGCAAGCTCGGGCGTCGCCTTGGGCGAAATCGTCGAACCGGGATACACGGCGTAGAGGTGGCTCGTGTGGCGATGCTGGTCACCCTTCTGGTCGCGGTCGGTCTCCCATTCCTGGAGCTGGCCCCAGCTGCCGATCTTGTCCTTCAGGAGCTTCGGCTCGATGCGCGCAACCTCCTTCACGAACGCGTCGTCGATCTTGAGCTCCTTCGCCGCAGCTAGAATCGAGCGAAAAAGCTCGCGCATGATCTGCTGGTCGTGCGCAACGCCGTCCTCGCGCGGGCCGTGTTCGGGACTCCAACCGTCTTTCACGACGATTGTGCCGTCGGGGCGCTCCTTGAGCTGAGTCGAGATCATGAACTCGGCAGCGCCCTTCATAAGAGGCCAGCAGACTTTCTCGAGGTACTTTCTGTCGCGCGTGAAGAGGTAGTGGTCGTAGCATTGGGCGGCCATCCAAGGGGCGCCGGCGAAGTTCCAGCGCCAGCCGCCGCCACCTACGGCGTTCGCGCTCGTGCGGTATGCGTAGCCCTTTGAATTCGGGAATGCCGCGCGAGTGCCCGCCTCGGCGACGGGGAGGGATTTCAGCATCCAGTCGGAAAGCGGCGTGAAGCAGTCGGAGAGGTTCGCCGAATCCGCGCCCCAGTAGTTCATCTGAATGTTGATGTTCGTATGGTAGTCGCAGTGCCAGGCTGGCTTATTCGAGTTGTTCCATATTCCCTGCAGGTTCGCGGGAAGAGTGCCAGGGCGCGAGCTGGAAATCAGCAGATAGCGGCCGAAGTTGAACATAAGCGCGATAAGCGCAGGATCCTTGCCGCCCTTCTTTACACGCTCGAGGCGTGTGCGAGTCGGAACGGTCTTGTCGCCCTCGCCGAGGTCAAGCGTCATGCGGTCGTAATAATGGCCATATTCAACAAAGTGCCTCTTGACTACGTACGGCCCGTCTATCTTCTTTGGCGGGATGGATTTCACGCCCGTCGCGGCGCTGATGGAAAAAACTTTCACGGAAAAGCCTTCCTCCGGAGGAAATGTAAACACATCCACTCGCGCCGCATAGTCCAGCCCGTTAGCCAAGGTTCCGCAGAAGGCGCGACCGTCGGAAGACACCGACTCGCCATGCGCCCCCGACAGCTTCAATTCAAATGCGTCGTCCGACGTCCAGGGCGAACAGACTACAATGAAGATTGCATCGTCCGGGACGCTTGCAAAGGCAAGCCGCCGCACTTCCACCTTCCCGACCTTGAACTTGTCGTTATACATTGCAGACTCAAGGTTGAGCTCGCGGCGGTAGTCCGTCACCTCGCCATCGGGAAGCTTTGGGAGCTCAATCTCCAGCTCGCCGAAATTCTGGTAGGCGCCCATCGTCTTGTAGTTCGCATCGGCGCGATCGTCTCCGATGTCGTTCGTCAGGTTCTTGTCGCCCGTCCAGAGGGAGTCGACGTTGAACTGTATGCGGAGCTTCCTCGCACCGCCGTCGACCATGCAGCCGAGACGGCCGTTGCCAAGGGGATACCACGAATTCTCCCAGTTGTCACCTGGACGGTCGTCCCAGATTCTGTCCTCCGCGCAAAATGCGCAGGAGGCCGCGACGGAAAATACGGCAGCAAGGAAGAACCTCGCCGCCGTGAAAGTCTTTGCCAAATTCATTGTAGTTTTCCCAACTATGCGTCGTAGTGACGGGCAATGGCTTCGTAACCCTCGATCATCGCGCTCGGGAGCTTGCCGTAGAGCTTGTAGTAGTCGCAGACGACTGGGAGGCACCGCGTCTTCCACTTCGCGATCGTGTTGAGCGCGATGGACTTGAGCTGGTGGTGGGCGAAGGGATTGGCGAAGCGCTCGAGGACGCTCTCGGCGTATTCCTTCTTCTCCGCGTCGGGAAGGTTCACCGTCGGGAAGATCTCGTCGAAGATCACCTGGCGGACGAACTTGTTGAACTCGGGGTCTGCGATGCACTGCGCGACCTCGGTAAAGCCCTTCTCGAGCCCGCGGTACACCATCGTCGTGTGCGTCGCGTTGAGGAAGCGCACCTTGCGCGTGCGGTAGGGCTGCATGTCGGGCGTGTAGACGACGTTGACGCCGGCCGCCTTGAGGGGGAGTTCCTTCTCAAGATCGAAGCCGACAGGAGTCTCGACGACGAAGAAGTGGAACGGCTCGCCGCAGACGAGAACATCGTCCTTCTCGCCAAGCTGCTCGGCATAGCGCGCGGCTGACTCGGGATCGGGACGGCCCGCGACGATGCGGTCGACGAGCGTAGAGCAGAAAACGCACTCCTTCTCGATCCACTCGCCAAGCGCGGCATCCGGCTCATCGGCAAGATGCTGGAGAACGCACTTCTTGAGATTGTCGCCGTTGTGCTCGATGAGTTCGCACGGAATGAAGACGAGGCCGGGCAGCTTCGCGGCAAATCGAGCCCGCAGGAGCCGCAGGACCTTCGCCGGGAAGGTGTTCTCCCCCTTTACGTACTGGATGCCCGCCTCAGTCGTGTTCGAGACAACGAACCTGAGCGATGGAATCGCCGCGTATTTCTCGACGTTCGAAGGAACATCCACGCCCTTGACGCAGGAAATCTCCTCGATCTCCTCGACGGTCTTGCCGCCGATGATGCCACGAAGGCAAGTGTGGTACTTTCCGCCGCGGTCGTTCAAAATCTTGGACGGAACCGTCAGCTCTTCGCCGATTGGCTGGATTATCTGGACTGCACCGTCAAAACCGGCCTTGTCGTTCATCTTCTGCACCATCCAGTCGATGAAGCACCTGAGGAAGTTACCCTCACCAAACTGCAATATCTTAGTTTCCATAGTTTCCTTTCATTTTGTCGATAGATTATATCAAATCCCCAAGCCCCGCCGCAATCCTGTCACCGAAAAGAATGGAGAACTTGCCTCCGATGATTATCAAGCAAGCGTCAAATAAGCCGATGACAAACGACGGTAAAAAGTATATAATGCCCCAACTTATATATGTCTGCCATGAAGCTATCCTTTCCACTGTTGCTGTCGGCACTGTTCCCAATGGCGGCGTTCCTCGCCGGATGCACTACTGTCGAACAGATCGAATGCGGATACGACTCCCTTTGCGCGACCGCATTCGACGACATGATACTGCCAACCGTCGTTACCAAAACCGAAACGACGCTTTCCTGTGACTTCGACAGAATCATATCCGCAAAACCTGTGATCAAGGTAACTGGCCCTGCCAAAGCGAAAATTAAATACCGCACCTACAGCAACGCTGCAGATGCGGTTGAATCAGGATTTGAACTTCCGGACTTAGAACTTCACGAGCGAGCAACTGACCTAATGGAAAGAACCACCCGGATTACTGCGACTCACGAGTCAAGGAACGTCCAGAACTTCAGATTCCTCGACATTGAACTGTCAAATAATGTCGATATACTCAGAACAGGGGCAATACAGCCTGTTTCTTCTGAGGCATCTTGTCCACATCGACAAGCTCAACCTTAGAAACCTTGGCCGGAAGCCCCTTGATGTCCGCCTGAACCGTACCGTACACGAAATAGCTCGTGTTCTCGATGCGATAACGCGTAGCAACAACGGAATCGGCGCCCGAAGACGCACATGCCTTGGCATAAGCACCGTTCTTTGCAACATCAACAAGAGAAGGGCCAACGAAGGGAAGCTTCAGCCCAGTAGGAGCAAAGTCAGCCCAGTGATCAGCGGTGCCACCCCATGAGAAGGAGATAAATCCGAGATTGATCCACTGAAGTTTCTCAGTAGCCGAAACAGGCGCCTGGTTCAACTCGTAAGAGAGCTGCACCGCGTCCCTCGTGAAGATATCAGGCTGCACGATTTCATTGCCTCCATCGTTCTTATTGACAGTGACGCATCCAGCAAGCGCCGCGGCGACTGCAACAAACATTAGTTTCTTCATTATGTGTTATCCTTTCCCCTGTGCCCTAGTTTAGTTTCACATCGCAAGGATTGGGCCCGTCCTCGTTCTGTGTACCCGCTCGGCAATCGCACGTGATCAAGGCAAGGTAAATCCTCTCCCCGTGCATTGACGACCACCTTGCAAAGGTTGCCTGTCTTTCAACGCCCACATTATACCAAAAAAACGAAAGCATGGCAAATGTGCGGATGCAATCGCCGACCAGGTTCCTGGAGCCCCCCTACTCCAGGACATGCCACGGACTACATGGAGCTTATCGCAAAGTCGTCCCACATTTCTTAATTCTATTTGTCCTAATGAAAAATGATATCAAGTATGGCAACAGCAGCAGAACGCCCATGAACGGGATGCCCGAGAACAAAAGCGCGATGAGAAACAACGTCAACTTTATGAATCGCATTATAAGTTTGACAAATATGCGATAAGCCGATTTCTCGTAAAGGGAAATAACACCAAACACCAGCAAATTCAAAGCAACGACAGTCACAAGATATCCCAACACGGGGATTGCACTCAAGAACACACCAAGGGTAAATATCACAGCCGCACGAATACGCACCGCCTTCAACATGCCATCCTTGCCGACCGCATCCCAGTGCGCCCGCCTTTTCTCCGCAAGCTTCTTAAGCGGGATGGAAAACAGCCAGCCAATAATGGCGAAAAGCACCATCAACAGCAATGCTATTACTGGGAATACCAGAAGGACGGGAAGTATTGCCAGCCAAGATCCCTCTTCAAACAACGTCAGCAACGTGTTCAAGCGAAGGGTGTTGTCTGGATCAAGCTCGCGAACCGCGGCAACGACATAAGACCGAACTTTGCACAATCCGAAAGTTCCGCCGCCGCAGAACAAAGCCGAGAAGATCGCCTTGAACGACAAACCCGTTGACGCATGTTCCGTCCCTGATGCTCCCTGTGCGGCGGCGACAACCGCATTCGAGACAGCATTGACATCCACGCTAGACACCGCTGACGACACCGCAGAAGTGATTGCATTGGCCGCCGCAGGATCACAAGCCATTGGCACAACGTCAGGGACACCTTCAACGACAGCCGAAAGAACCTGCAATTGTTCGGGGCTGCAAATCGCATAACTCGCAAGAGCCGCAAACAGCGGCTTTGCATACATTTCAATATTCGTCTCCGACATCAATTCCTTGATCGAGTCGTCCCAATTCGCTATGATTTCCAACACACCCAACACGCCAAAGACGCAAAGGCCGAAATTCCCCATCAAAAACGGAGGGCAACTCGCCGCTAGTTCCGAAATTTCCGATGGACACCAACTGTATGCCGGCAAGAATCGACAAATTGCCCCAAACAAAAATGTTGGAGCAAACATTCTCATCGATGATATGCCGCAGAGCGACAGCAACCCCGCTATTGAAGATATCGCATTCATAGGCTTCTCGTCCGATTATCCTCTTGACGCCCTTCCAATCTAAATGCTAACGCCATGCATACATTGAAAAGCCAGCGGAATCTTGCATTGATTCCGCTGGCCATATGCCCATGCATATTTCACTACTTTGACACTTCAGAACATACAAAGGCATCCAGATTAATCTGCCGTTTTAGCCATGACAAGATCCCTAATGATATCAGCAATCCTGTCAGCCGTTGCCTGATTAATTTCCACACCTTCAATAACACTTCGCTTCAGACAGATTGTAGCGTCCCATCCACTGCTCGCCACAACTTGAACAACCAGTGTTTTCGAGAGAAAGTAATGGATAATAAAGAATATTCCAATGATTGCTGAAATTCCAATAGTAAATATTGAGCCTGGGAAGATCAAAAGAATGGCAATGATAAGTTCCACAAACGGCTTAACAAACCCCCCAGTGGCGACAGTCATCTTAGAAAGCGGCATGCAGCTCTTGACATATCCAGAAAGAGACCCCTGAGAAAACTCAAGCTTGTCGGCATATACATCAAACGTTGTCGTTGCATCAATGCCAAGGACAGACAGAAGGAATCCAATGACTCCGGCCTTACGCGCAACAATATGCACATACTGAGGCCCCGACTCATTAAGTTTAATCTCTTTTACGACGAGCGCAGACCTAGCAGCCGCGCTTGCAAATGATGACATGCCCATGTTAATCTCCTAATTATGTTGTTTCTTTTTGTTGACGGCATA
>JAFYQC010000079.1 GCA_017547265.1 Kiritimatiellia bacterium
ATCGCGGAGGTGTTGTCGGAGCAGTCGTTCACCTTTTCGCCCGCCGAACTTGTCTCCATACATCGTAGGTTGTTTGAGGGCGTGTTCAAGTTTGCTGGGAAGATTCGCGATTACGATATCACCAAGAGCGAATGGATCTTGAAGGGCGATACTGTCCATTATGGCGCGGCATATCGGCTTATCGACACGCTTGCCTTTGATTTCGAACAGGAGCGCGGCTTCTCGTATGTCGGGCTTTCGACCGATGAGACGATACGCCACATAGCACGGTTTACGTCCAATCTCTGGCAGATACACGCATTTGGCGAGGGCAACACTAGGACGACGGGCGTATTTGTGATAAAGTATCTGCGCACTCTCGGCTTTGACGTACGCAACGACGTATTTGCCGAAAACGCCTGGTATTTTAGGAATGCGCTCGTGAGGGCGAACTACACGAACGTGCCGAAGGGCATCGAGGAGACCACTGAGTATCTTGAGTTGTTCTTCAGAAATCTCTTGTTGGGCGAGCAAAATGAGCTGATGAGCCGTTATCTTGTCATTGGCGGATGGAAAGGTGATACTTGTTCCCCTACTTGCTCCCCTACATGTACCCATACAAGTAAGGCCGATACCCATACAAGTAAACAAGCCCCGAGACTCGCCCTTTCAGATGCGGTGCGGCGTCTTCTTTTAGTTCTTGACGGTGAAATGACGCGTGGTAGGATAATGAGCGCACTTAAACTTAAGAACCGTTCCAGTTTCCTTGAGTTTTACCTTTCGCCGGCATTGCGAATTGGCTTTATCGAAATGACGCAACCCGATTCGCCGCGCTCGCCCACGCAGAAATACCGGCTTGCCGCAAAGGGGCTTGCGGCGCGAGGAGACGCAAGGAGAGCGAAAAAACCATCATGCGTGACAAGTGCAAATTCCACCCAATCGCCGAAGTCGCGTGGATGAAGAAGAGGGTGTGAAGGGGAAATGGTATAATATGTGCAGAGGTAAGCAAGAGGTGCTATGAAAGCCGAGGCAAGAGATATCTCAATGCTTGAGCGCGATATTCTGGAATGGGATATTCCAGAAGAGGTGTTGGCTGTCTTGCTGAAGGATCGCACAACTGGCCGCAACTTGATTTGGGCAACAGATGACTATGCTGAACGCGGCAAGGGATTTGCTGCAAGCGATGAAATACATATTGAGCAAATAATCGACAAGAACAATCCCGTGATTCGCCCGCGCGTCGACAAGGCTGCCGAAGAGCAGCGTAAGCGCGTGGAAAAGCGGGCAGAAGTATTCACCCCGTCGTGGATTTGCAACAAGCAGAACAATCTTGTTGATGCCGCCTGGTTCAATTGGAACAAGAAAAGCTCGAGTCCGTTCAACAATGAGGTTGATAAGTTTGATTCAGAAAAAGACTTCGGCTGGAAGTCAACATATGGCAAGCGCATCAAGTTCCCCAAGGGCAAGACATGGCAAGATTATGTAAAGGCTACACGTCTTGAAGTGTCGTGTGGCGAGGCGCCGTATCTAACGAGTCGGTATGATACTGTAAGTGGCCGGGTTATTCCCGTTGATGACCGAATCGGCCTTTTGGATCGCAAGCTGCGGGTCGTTACCGAAAACATCGGAACGGGCGATCTGCAAGATTGGCTGTACTACGCCAAGCGCGCCGTTCAGAGCATCTATGGCTTCGACTGGCAGGGCGACAACGTCCTGCTCGCAAGGGAAAATGTCCTGTTTACGGTCGTTGAAAGCTTCAACGCGGATTTCTTCGGGGACGAGAGTTCGTGCCTGAATTGGACGACGAAGTCCCTGCTTGAGTTCGCCGAGATCATCAGCTGGAACATCTGGCAGATGGACGGAATCAAGTACGTCGTGCCGATGAGCTGCAAGCCGAAAGTGACGAAGACGCCACTCCTTGACGGAACAGTCGAGACGTATACAGAGGAATGTCCAGGGTGCCGCAAAAAGGATAACAGTCGACATACTGGCACGTATTGCAAGGTCATGGACTGGAACGCAGGCGAGCCGGTCGAATTCAGGACGATTGCCGAAAATGGAGGTGGACATGGCTAATAAAAGGCAAAAGACATCCGATGCTATCGAAATTGTCGAGAGCGTGGAGAAAGAGCTTTACAAAAAAGTCCGCGCATACATAGCCGCAGCGCGCGCGAAGGTCTATACCGTAGCCAACGAGGAGATGGTAAAGGCGTATTGGAACGTTGGACGCGAGATTGTTGAAAAGCAGGGAGGGGGCGGGAGATCTGTATACGGAGACGGACTTGTTGATAGACTTGCGATAAAGCTTACAGCGGAATTCGGACCGGGATATACACGTGTCAACTTGTTCTACATGAGACGCTTCTATCTAGCGTTCCCAAAAGTTCACACGCTGTGTAAACAATTGTCATGGTCACACTACCGCACTCTCATAACCGTAGAAAACGAGGACGCGCGGCAGTACTATTTCGAGGAGGCCATCAAGTCGAAATGGAGCGTGCGGGTTTTGCAACGGCAGATTGCGACGCAGTTCTATCAGCGTCTGATTGCGAACCATGTCGCCTTGCCTTCTGCGGGGAAGCTGATAAAGCGTGGTGTTCCCGACGCTAAGGATATCGTCCGCAGCCCTGCGATTCTGGAGTTTGCCGGTTTTTCAACATCTGACTACAGCGAGGCGGATTTGCAGCGCGCTCTCGTCAAGCATCTTGGAAAATTCATGATGGAACTTGGCCGCGGTTTCTGTCTTGAACGGGAACAGCGACCGATTCCAATCGGCAAAAAGACATTCCACTGCGATCTTGTGTTCTACAACTACATCGCACGGTGTTTTGTGCTGATTGATTTGAAGGTGGGTGAGATTACACCTGAAGATATCGGGCAAATGCAACTTTACAAACATTATTATGAACGGGAAATGTTGAGTCCGGGCGACAATCCGCCTGTCGGGATTGTTCTGGGTTCGGAGCGTGACGATGCCGTCATCGCCTACACGCTGAACGAACACGAGCGTAATCTGTTCGCCGTCAAGTACCATCTGAACCTGCCTACAGAAGAAGAACTGCGCCTTGAGTTGCAACGCGAGCGCGCCGCCATTGAGGAGGCCATGGCGCTTCGCGCCCTGCCGCCGCCGGAGGGTGATGCGCTGCCCGCACCTCGCAAGACTTCAAAAGGAGGCAAGTGATGCCACGTCGTCAACAAAACCTTGCAACACTTCGAAGCGAAGTCTTTGCACCGACATTCTCCGCAAAAACTATTTATGTGTACAATTCGCCCGATGCAGGGCATGATGGGCTGCTCAAGATAGGTGATGCCTCCGTTAAAGGACTTCATTCCCTTGACGGCGTAATGCCAAACGCGCCGGAACTTGACGCTGCCGCCAAGAAACGCATAGATTCCTACACTAGGACGCAAGGGGCGTCATACAATTTACTTCGCACCGAACTTGCAGTGCGGAAGCTTCCGGATGGTAGCCATGAGGGTTTCCGCGACCATCACGTTCATCGGGTTCTCAAAAACTCCGGTGTCGAGCAGGTACAACCTAACGGTTCAACTGCTCGCGAATGGTTCAAGACGGATCTCGCGACTTCGACAAATGCTATTGCCGCCGTTAAAGCAGGGCGAAAGTCTCTTTCCGCTGCTGAAACTTCCGAAACACGCACTCCGTTCACACCACGACCGGAACAAGAACGTTTCATCGTCGAGACGATAAAAGCCTTAAAGAAATCATCTAAATATCTCTGGAACGCCAAGATGCGTTTCGGGAAGACAGTGACTGCGCTGGAACTCGTTCGCCGAATGGGATTCAAAAAGACGATTATTATTACGCATCGGCCCGTAGTGAACGACGGTTGGTTTAAGGACTTCCGCGACATGGTGTTTGTTCGACCGGAGGACGCGGCTTCTTGGGTTTACGGTTTCCGTCAGGCTGGTATTCAAGAAGATGACCGCCCGAAGGTGGATGAACTCTGCGAGGGCGACACTAAACACCTTGTATATTTCGCGTCCATACAAGACTTGCGTGGTTCTAAAGCCGTTGGCGGTGATTTTGACAAAAACATGGATGTTTTCACCGCGCATTGGGACTGTATAATTGTGGATGAAGCGCACGAAGGAACGCAGACCGCGCTTGGCGATAAAGTTGTAAAGTCTCTTTTCCACGATGAAAAGACTCAAAAGCTTCTCGCCCTCTCTGGCACGCCATTCAATATCCTTGATGCCTATCGAGACAGTGGCGTATCTACCTGGGACTATGTGATGGAGCAGACTGCCAAGGCGAATTGGGCGGTTGAACATGCTGGAGATGCTAACCCATACGAAGATTTGCCGCGTCTTGCAATGTTCGTCTATGACCTTGCCGCAGAAATCGGCGGCTACAGGGCAGAAGATGTGCGCGGTTCCGTTTTCAACTTCAAGGAGTTTTTCCGCGTCTGGACTGGCAATGCTCAAATCGACCATGCGGCTGCACCGGAAGGTGCGATTGGTCGATTCGTCCATGAAGGTGACGTGCGCCGATTCCTCACGCTTCTCTGCACGCCCTCAGCCTCAACGTGTTTTCCTTTTGCGACGGATGAAAACCGTGCAATGTTTCACCACACCTTCTGGCTTGTTCCCGGGGTGAGGGAAGCACTTGCGCTCCAGCACCTCATTGAAGAGCGGATGCCAGGTTTCTGCGTGGTGAATGTTGCCGGTGATGGAGATCCAGACGATCCAAGTGGTGAAGCGTTGGCAGCTGTTCGCGACGCAATTGCCACGCACGAATATACCATTACGCTTTCGTGTGGAAAACTTACGACAGGTGTGACCGTGCCTGAATGGTCGGCTGTATTTATGCTTGCCGGACGTTACGAGACTTCGGCCATCCGTTATCTCCAGACAATCTTCCGTGTCCAGTCTCCGGGTTGGCTCGATGGTTGCGCCAAGGAGAACTGCTACGTTTACGATTTCGCGCCAGACCGCACGTTGAAGGTGATTGCCGATGCTGCGCGTTTGTCCGATACAAACCGCAACTCTGGTGGGGATGATACGGATCGCCGAGCAGCCATGGGAGCGCTTTTGAATTTCTGCCCTGTCATCGCGCTCAAGGGTTCCGCCATGCGTCCATTCGACGCAGATGCGCTTATGCAGGAACTCAAACGCGCATTGGCGTCCCGTGCCATTTTGAGCGGTTTCGCCGACGACTCCCTCTATGACGATGACATGCTCCGGGCCGACCGAATCGACGTCCGCGATTTCGAGAAACTTCGCAAGGTTCTAAAAGATGCGAAGATAGATGAAGTCCCGAATGGCAAGTTCACCGTCAATAAGCACGGACTTACCGAAGAGGAGCGCGAAAAGGCCGAAAGGGCGAAGAAGAAACCTGCGAAGGAGCTTTCCGAGGAAGAGAAGGAACTTCTGCGTCGTCTTCGGGAAGAGCGCGAGGCCAAAAGGAATTTCAAGGCCACTTTGCGCGCAATCTCTGTCCGCATGCCGTTGATGTTGTATGGGGCAGACGGTGATTGGGACGAAGACATCTCGCTCGACCGGTTTGTTGAACTCGTTGACGAAGCGTCATGGGCGGAGTTCATGCCCAAAGGCGTGACAAAGAAACTCTTCGAGAAATTCAAGAAGTATTATGACAAGGATGTCTTTGCGCTCTCTGCCAAAAGCATCCGCAGAGAGGCGCAGGGCGCTGACGCGCTTTTCCCGGAAGAACGCATCCAGATTCTTGCGGAAGTGTTTGGACGCTTTCGCAATCCTGACAAGGAAACCGTGCTCACGCCATGGAAGGTTGTCAATCGCCAGCTCTCCGATACGCTTGGAGGTTACGTGTTCTTCGATGAGGATTTCAAGACGGAAACATCGGTCCCGCGCTTTGTCAACCAGGGCGATGCGACGACGGCAACGTTGGCGAATAGAAATGCGAAGATACTGGAAATCAATTCCAAGACAGGGCTTTACCCTCTCTACGTCGTCTATTCATTGTATCGCGCACGTCTTGGCGGCAGGACGCCGACGACGGTAGAAGAGGCGAATGAAGTCTGGGATGCCGTCTGCCGTGAAAACATGTTTGTTCTAACGCTTACGCCGATGGCGAAGTCCATCACCCATCGCACACTCGTTGGATATCGCAATGCTTCAACAAGGATCAAGGTTATGCCAAATCTCGTCAAACGTCTGAAAGACAACACATCTAAAGTTGCTGCCGAAATCAAGAATGGCTCTACATGGGGTTCACAAGGCTCCTTCGCATTTGACGCAGTGGTCGGCAATCCGACGTATCAGGAAGACGATGGTGGATTTGCATCGTCCGCGAGCCCTGTTTACAACACTTTCGTCGATGCCGCCATTGCACTTCGCCCGCGTTTTGTGACGCTCATAACGCCGTCGCGCTGGTTTGTGGGCGGCAAGGGGCTTGATGATTTCAGATCACGTCTTCTGGCAGACCATCATCTTAGCTTGCTGGTAGATTTCCCGTTGCTGTACGAGCCTTTCAGCAACGTCAAGATTCGCGGAGGAATCTCATATTTTCTTTGGGACAGCGGTTACAACGGCCCTTGTACCGTCACGACAATGGAGGGCGGGAAAGCTGTCGGCAAATCAGACACCCGTTTCCTTGACGAGTTTGATGTTCTCGTAAGGCGCAATGAGGCCGTCCCGATTCTTCGTAAGGTGCTTGCGCGAAAAGAACAGAAGATGGACGAAGAAGTGTCTAGCAGGAAACCATTTGGCTTTCCCACCAACTTCAAAGGCGCGGACTCTGCTACTGGGATTACAGATGCGATCAAGCTCTATGGCAATCAGAAAATCACATGGATTGACCGTTCGGCTGTCACAACCAACGCAAAATGGATTGACGAGTGGAAGGTCTTGATGACGGCTGTGCAGGGAACCAGTTCAGCAGTGGAAACGAGGTTCCTATCCAATCCAATTGTCGCGGGGCCGGGGACGGCTTGCACCGAGACGTACATTGTGGCGGGGCATTTCGCGTCTAAATCAAAGGCAACCAACCTTGCGAACTATTTGCGCACACGGTTCGTGAGATTTCTTGTTTCTCTTCGCAAGGCGACGCAACACGCAACGCGCGATGTGTACGCTTTTGTCCCGCACCAAGACTTTACCTCGTCCTCCGACATCGACTGGTCGCGTTCAGTTTAGGAAATCGACGCGCAGCTCTACGCCAA
>JAFYQC010000080.1 GCA_017547265.1 Kiritimatiellia bacterium
CACGTAGTTGCCTTTCTTGCCATACTTGGCGGCGGCTTCCCACGCGTTGTCGTGAATCGACTTCATGATGCCCTTGAGCTTCGCATCGACTTCCTCGCGGCTCCAGGAGAGACGCTCGGAGTTCTGCGACATCTCGAGGCCAGAGGTCGCGACGCCGCCGGCGTTCGACGCCTTGCCGGGCGAATACATGATCTTCGCCTTGACGAACGCGTCGATCGCGTCAGGAGTCGAAGGCATGTTCGCGCCCTCGGCGACGACGGTGCAGCCGTGCTTGAGGAGGTACGCGGCATCCTTGCCGTCGAGCTCGTTCTGGCGGGCGCAAGGGAACGCGGCGTCGATCTTGTCGACGAGCTGCCAGCTATTCTTCTTGGCGACGAACTGGACACCCTTGGCCTTGATCTCGCTGAGCTCACCGCGCTTGACCGTCTTGAGGTTCATGACCTCGGCGAGCAGGTCGGGCGTGATGCCGTCCTTGACGACGATCGCGCCGGAGCGGTCGGAGAGCGTGAGCACCTTCGCGCCGAGCTGGATGAGCTTCTCGGCCGCATAGGTCGCGACGTTGCCCGAACCGGAGATGACGCAGCGCTTGCCCTCAAAGGTCTGGCCGCGCTTCGCGAGCATGTTCTCGGCGAAGTAGACATCGCCGTAGCCGGTCGCCTCAGGACGGATCAGCGAGCCGCCGAAGGAGAGGCCCTTGCCCGTGAGAACGCCCGTCCACTCGTTGGCGAGGCGCTTGTACTGACCGAAGAGGTAGCCGATTTCGCGGCCGCCAACGTTCATGTCGCCAGCGGGAACGTCGGTATCGGGACCGATGTGGCGGAAGAGCTCGGTCATGAAGCTCTGGCAGAAGCGCATGACCTCGGCGTCGCTGCAGCGCTTGCCAGGGGTGTGGGGGCTCTGCTTCGGGTTGAAGTCGGAACCGCCCTTGCCGCCGCCCATCGGGAGCGTCGTGAGCGAGTTCTTGAAGACCTGCTCGAACGCGAGGAACTTGAGGACGGAGAGGTTGACCGAGGGGTCGAAGCGAAGACCGCCTTTGTAGGGGCCGATCGCGCTGTTCTGCTGGATGCGGTAGCCGCGGTTGACGCGGACCTTGCCCGTGTCGTCCACCCACGGAACGCGGAATATAACAACGCGTTCAGGCTCGACGATGCGCTCGAGAATCGCGTTCTGTTCATACTGCGGATTCGCCTTGAGGACCGGGTCGAGCGTGAGGAGCACTTCCTCGGCGGCCTGGATGAACTCGGGTTCGTTCGCGTTCTTCGCCTTGAGGTTCTTCAAGACGCTGTCAACGTATTTGCTCATGTTAACCTTCGTTGTTTGTTGTTGTTTTGGTACAAGACCTTTTAGAATATAAAAGCAAAAATCGTGCCACTGGGCTTCAGAGGAGTAATTCGGGGCTGTTTGTTACGAGACTTGTAATTCTCGGATTTTGCGATTACACGATTTGTAACATCGAGTGGTTTCTTTTACATGATATTTCCGATGGCACGGTAATTGCTCCATTTGATATAATATGCGCCAACACAAAATGAGCGAGATTGAGGAAAGATTAACGTCCGAGATGGCCGTTCTGCGCGAAATTGCCACTGCAGTTGCGCGGGAACGTGATGTTCGCAAGCTTCTTGAAAACGTCCTTGGCATCCTTGAGCGTAGCATGGGAATGTTGCGCGGGACATTTACACTCCTTGAGGGCGACGAGCTTAGAATCGTCGCCTCGACTCGTGCGCTCAATGCCGAAGAGCGCGCGCTTGGCCGCTATCATGTCGGTGAGGGCATCACGGGGCTTGTCGCCAAAACTGGCAAGGCCGAGGTTGTCTGCGATGTTCGCAAGGACCGCCGCTTTTTGAACCGCACGCAGTCGCGTGGCCCAGACGAGGCGCTTTCGTTCGTCTGCGTCCCGCTGATCCATCGCGGGCAGATCATCGGCACGCTCGCGGCAGACCGCGCGATGTCTGGTCAGACGAGTGCGCTCGCGCACGATGTCGAGCTTCTTGAGATCATCGCCAATCTCGTCGCTGAGGCGGCGTTCGTCTGTCGCGAAGAGGATCGCGAGAAAGAGGCGCTCGTCAACGAGAACCGTCGTCTTCGCGGGATGATTTCCGAAGAGACTCCTGGCCGCATCATCGGCAGCTGCCCTGCGATGCGCGCTGTCTACGAGCAGATACGCCAGGTCGCACCGAGCGGGGCGACTGTGCTGATACGCGGCGAGAGCGGCACGGGCAAGGAGCTTGTCGCGCAGGCGATACAAAGTCTTTCGCCGCGCAAGGACAAGCCGTTTGTCGTGCTGAACTGCGCGGCACTTCCCGAGGCGCTTGTCGAGTCCGAGCTTTTCGGACACGAGAAGGGCGCGTTCACCGACGCGCGCGAGCGGCGCATTGGCCGTGCCGAAGCAGCGAACGGCGGCACGCTTTTCCTTGACGAGATTGGTGATCTCTCGATACCGGTGCAGGTAAAGCTTCTTCGCTTTCTCCAGGAGCGCACGTTCTCGCGCGTCGGCTCGAACGAGATGTTGCAGAGTGATGTCCGCTTTATCGCTGCGACGAGCCGCGACCTCGAGGACCTGATGGCGAAGAAGCTTTTCCGCGAGGACCTCTACTACCGCCTCTCCGTTTTCCCAATCGCCTTGCCGCGACTCGCGGAGCGTGCCGACGACATCGTTCTTCTCGCGCAGCACTTCCTCACGAAGATGAGCGTGAAGTACGAGAAGATCGTTTCGCAGATTTCCGTTCCAGCGCTCAATGCGCTGAAGGCGTATTCGTGGCCGGGCAACGTGCGCGAACTGGAGAACTGCATCGAGCGCGCGGTGCTGACTACGCGTGACGATTGCATTCATAGCTACAATCTTCCTGCGACCGTTCAGACAGAGGAGTTCAGCGAAGATCCTTTCGGTGGCGGCAATCCGTCGCTTACGCTTGACGAGCAGATCGCTGCATTCGAGCGGAGAATCCTTGAGGATGCGCTGAACCGGCACGGAGGAAATCACTCCGCAGCTGCGCGCGAGCTCGGTCTTTCGCCGCGCATGATGAGTTATCGTCTCGCCCGTTCCGGCTCCTCCGCATTCAAGGGCGGCAAGAAGTAATAGCGGCGGCTCGTATGGGGTGCGTTTTTGGCACCGCTCGCGCCCATTTTCCGCTTAGCGGAATATTGCCAAGGCGCACCCCTGTAGCCACCGCCTTCGGCGGCTCACTGCGTTCGGGGGATACCGCTTCGGATTCCGTCGCCCATATGAATGTCGCAGTTCGGGCCACACGTCCGGGCGACTGCATCAGATGCCAAAAACGCACCCCGCCCTCGCCGCCAATTCCGCTCTCCAACTCCAACTCTGAACTCCAACTCAAACTCCTGACTCCTGACCCCTGACTCCTGACTCCTGACTCCTAACCCACCACTCTCCAACTCCAACTCTGAACTCCAACTCAAACTCCTGACCCCTGACCCCTGACTCCTGACTCCTACAACAAAATAAATTGCAATTTTTAATCAAATAGCTATCATTCTAAACTAATAAAACACTTTTTTGAAAA
>JAFYQC010000081.1 GCA_017547265.1 Kiritimatiellia bacterium
CGATCGTCGTCTTCCTCGACTGCGTGGAGAGGTTGTCGCCGATGAGGCCAGCAAGCTAGTGCCCTGCCCGCGTGAGAAGATTCGCCTGCTCCGGCGAACCCGCCTTCTCGGTCTGAATCGCCTCCATGTCGCGAACCATCGAACGTACCTGGGCGTAGGTGTTCACGATGGCAAGTGTTGCGCGCGTAGCCCCTTCGCCCTTCAGGATCGTCGCAAGCATGTAAAGACCTCGTTCCGTCAAAGCATACGGGGCACGGCGCATTCCCATCTTGATAGCAACAATCTCCCTAGGCGACAAATTGGAGGTCAAAATTTTTGACTTCCAATTTGTCCCTTGTGAGCATGCGGGATTGAACGGCGGCGATGTCGATCGCCACGAGTTCGGCGATGCCTCGCCGGATGCCGACGACGCTTAGGCCGCGCTTTCGCGCTCAAGCCCGCGGAGGAAGCCTCCTCCATCACGTTCCCAATCGGCGGCCGCGGTTCCCGACGTCAACGCCCCCTCCCGGACCGTCCGCCCACCCTTCAGGCTTTTCGATCCGTTCTCAGCAGGGCTCGATCAGTTTCAACCCAGCGGCCTTCAAGGCTCCCGTTCGTACCTCCGTCGCCACGGAGTTCAATTCCAGAGAGCAAGCATATAGTACCATAAACCCGCGTTCGCCGTCTATCGGAAAATTTGTGCCCGCGGCAAATCCGCCGCGCGCAGATGAAGTCTTCGTCAATTCCAGGGCCCTGCGTCCTACTTGGCGACGGGCTTTGTTTCGGCGGCGATTTTCTTCAGGTCGCCTGCTGTGAGTTCGATCTGCCTGAATTTTGGTTTGATGTAGTATATCGTCACGGCAGGGAACTTCTTTCCGAAATCGGCGTTGCCGCATCTCATGATGCCCTTCTTGTCAAAGGAAAACACCTGGTAGACCCAATGATTGTGCTCGCTCTTTTCAAAATGCTCAAAGAATTTCGAATGCCGGAAATAGATCTTGCCAGCGACTTTGACAAAGTCGGATTTAGAGACGCCGTAGCCTTCAATGACGGTCGTCTTGCGGCCTTTTGCGCCGTCGGAGACTATGAAATGCACATCATAACCTGACGCACCCAACCCGTTCCCCATCCAGGGAATGATGAACACTTGGTCTTTGCTTCCGTCATCGTTAAAGTCAATGGCATACCCCTCGCTATACTCCCACTTGAACTCACCATTCTCTATGGCCGTGCAAACGTAATTGCTCACGGTTGTTTTGGACAGCACGTTGACATTCGCCGCATCTGCCTTGAATTCCGGAGCCCATTGATCCATCCATGCATTCGCCTCATAGGACAGCATCAGAGCAAACACACCGGCGGCAAATTTAAGTGCGCGAGATTTAGTTTTCATGCCGACATTATACCAAATCCCCTTCTCCCGCACACCCGCAAAACCGCGGCAAATCCGCCGCGGCGCCGACATTAACGCTCTTGCGCGGCTGAAAGCAGTTGGCAGAGGAACTCTATTGCCCGCTCCTGTATGCCAGGCGCACCAGATTCCCGAGGACCTGCGATGTTAAGGACAAAGAGCCTATCGATAGGTTGAAAAGACTGAAGCCAACGCATCGTCTCATCCATCGCGTTCGCCGCGCCAAGGCAAGCGACGTGGTGCGGCCTAAGAAGTCGCTCGGCGGTTCGCAGCGTCAGCATGGTTCCGCGCGACAGCGGCAAGCTTGGCGCGATTATGAGGGTCGCGTCGGAATCCCTCACATTTGCCTTCGTCCTCACTGCATAGTTGCTTGATGTATGCTCCTGCATTCCGGCATACTTAAGCGGAACCACGCCATCCTCGGCAAGCCGCCCCTTCGGAACCCATCCGCCATAAGGCAGCCCAAGCGCAATCGCCGCCTCAAGCCCCGCACGATCCACGCCCGTCTGCCCCCCGCTAACTATCTTGAACTCCATAACTATTGCAACCTCCTTCCGCTCCTCGGCGTCTGCATTATACCATTTCCCAACCTTCCCCGCCGCGGCATTCTTAACCACGGAACACACAGAATGCACGGAAGTCTGTTGAGCCGTGTAGAACATGTAGATCGTGTAGAATCAAGGTGAGTCACAAGGGTCTGCACCTAAGAAATCGGCGTCTTCATCATCGTATTCACACTCATCCAGTTCAATGAAACTATGGAATGACTGTTTATACTCATCATTCGCCTTAGCCTCACCTATGCCAACCACATGCACTCCAGCCTCTTTAAGCTCCGTCACAGCGACCCTGTAATCAGAATCGGATGAAACAATGAATACACATGTCCCAGTTGGCGTACAATTCCCAATCAGCTTGCGAATATCACGTATGATCTTCTTGTCAACCTTGTTCTTAGCGGGACCTCCGCAAAGGCGAATCTCTTTCACATTATCCTTAGACTTCGCCACCTCATGCCATCCCATCGTCGCATGATCCTTCTGCAAAGCATATACCTTTGCGCTCCACCTATCCACAAAATAAGAAATACATCGCTCTATCTCTTCCCAAAACTTGCTTGGGATATTCTCCGCATCAATAAATGCAAACACATTCTTGCCGTGATCACCTATTACTTCCCGCTCGAGTTCTTGCTCAATCATCGCCCATTCTTCATACGTAGCACCTGACGAAAGCGCATCCTCAAGCGCCTGCCCTTCCAGCCCGAATGCAAAATCCCATTCGCTCATTTATGACCAACCCTTTCCCTTATCCTTGCGTCCTTCTCGCAACCAGAACGCGCCACTGCCCTTCCCGGCGCCGCCCTTCATCGACGGCTTCATCGTGGCCTTCGCCCGCTGCTGCTTCTGCATTGCCGCTAAACGTCTAGTCTTCACAAGTCCCATGCGTTCCCCTTAGAGATCAATTTCTGAATAGCCTACTGCAGTAATCAATACCAGCAAGCATGTCAGTCCGGAGGCGTTCTTTTAACCGAGAAAACATACTTCGCATCTTCCCCCTGCCCAGACGAACTATA
This sequence comes from Kiritimatiellia bacterium, assembly GCA_017547265.1. The sequence continues at coordinate 2,967 of JAFYQC010000081.1, forward strand.
CCGCCAGACCTTGGCCATCAACGGCGAATGCATTGGGCAGACAAAGCGCACAAACTGAATCAACTTTGGCTCTCTGCCTCCAAGTTCATCCTTAGATATTTCCACCGTCTCCGAATTTATTATGCTGTTCCAATCGTTACCATAAACCTTCTTGTCCAAAACATCAGCCTCACCAAAGCCCTCGCCAACCACCACTGTCGTGCCACGAGTTGATTTTGCAGATGCAAGATGCTCGGCGGGTTCGGACTTGCCAAGAATCTTATCCAAGAATACTCTCAGCGCCTTCTCGCCGTCCTTATCTGAATTCTCTTCGCCCTTGTGGCACGGCAAAAGCGGAATCGCGCCGATGTTCTCCCTCTCGATTATTGTCCCATAATCAAAAGACTTCCCGCAACGGCCCGGGTAAAGGACATACGCACCAATCACTTCCTGGGAAAGCTTCTCGCCTTTCTGGGCACGATAAAGAATTGCGTCGCGATATCTGTGCATGTCGTTGATGGCAACATGAGGCGAGGCATCCTCTTTGTGATCTGACGCAGAAGGATATGGCATGACACGATACTTAGCGTCAAATAGATACGTGAATACTTTACCGTCACCCCCGCGAATCGTCATCACAACATCCGGGATCTGCTCAACGACATACGAGAAGTTGCCGTCGGGATCGTCGCCAGACTCTTTACCAGCCCCATACGACATCTGATATGTTAGCGTGATCGTGCGCCCATTGTCGGGATCCTTGAATGTATACTCGCACTTTTTGCCATTCTCAGACCGCTTCGGCTCGCCCGTTGCTTCGTCGTACGGGTCTTCAAAGATGTCTGATGGCTCGGCAACATCTCCAAGGCCACCATCGAAATCTTTGTATTTTGCCTGGAGGAAATCACGGATGACAAGGAAGCACCAAAACTCGTACAGTTTCCATATCGGCCGGTTGCCAACATTAAGTCCATCTCCCGTCAGATCAAGCGACCGCTGGAGCTTAAGCCAAGTGTCGTAGATTTCTGCATATCCTTGCTTGCGCTGCAAGGCAAGACTCTCCTGGCGAAGACCCATGAAACGACCCACCTGCCTGAAGAACGGGATGTGCGTAATCTTCTCAAGCGCCGTCGCCTCGTCCCTCATCTGCTTGACGAACTCCTCAGACACCTTCCCCGCCCCCTCGGCGCTGCAACGTTCGGCAAATCGCATAAGCCTTTTTGATATCTCACGAAGCGTAAAAAGCACAAAGCGATTCTCAACTGTATCCACTTCCGGCACAATGTCCTCGGAACGGAAATATGAAATATCCCTTCTGCCGCGATCCATCTCCTGATAGCGATTGGCCAACTGTGGGCTCCAATGCTTAATCCTATCAGGCCGCATAAACTGCTCATGCGAAACATACTTAAGATGCGGGCGATGAACTATATAGTCGCAAGCATCTCTGTAGGTCGACACAAATTCCCTGAAAATGTCATACCATACTGCATCAGAAGTCGTGCTGCCATCAGACAGCCCTGCCGCATTCCGTGTCTTGGACAAAAATGCATAGATTATGCCGCTGCTTGCCGACTCGACCCTATCTACAATCGCCTTATAATCCTCTGCAACATCCAACTTCTCAGACACCACCCACCAGTCAATCTTCAGAACATCGTCAATCTGCCCGATAGAGTAAGCGACTTCAAACGTGAACTTGCCAGGAGTATTGACGAAGTTGAGGGGGCCAGTCAATTGTCCATTGTCGAAATCAAATTCATCGGCTATGCTCGCCAACGTATGCACAACATGGACCTTGTGCACTTCCTTGTTGTCAAACTCACAATGCACTTGGTATGTGGTTTCATAGAAAACTGGCAACGCCTCAACACTATCACAATCACCTTCAGGCGCCTTATCCTTTGGATCTATAAAGCTCCATTTGCCTTCTTTGTTTGCCGTGTATTTAACCTTGGCCTTGCTATCCCCCGCCCCACACTCTAGACGCTTGCAATAGCGCTCGAGCCGGCCAGTGTTATTGCCGGTGATGCGGACTTTCACCAAGCCCGGAACCTCGAACGCAAATACAGGCGTCTTCATATTCTATGATTACGGCCAGAACGTAAGGTATGAAGCCTTGCGGGAGAGAATGTCAATCATTTTCCCGTGTGAAAGCTGCGCCGCCTCTTTGAATATTCCAAGCAAGCTGTCCGGCGTAGGCGATTCCAACTTGTTTTTGATGTCCTCAGAACCGATGAAGATATTGGCGACATACCCCTTCTCGCCCGATATACGAGGCAACACCTTCATAAGCACAACATGATCCAATGAATCGACCTTCATTGTGCCATCGGGATCGAATTCCTTTATCGCCCTCTTGTAAAGCATGTATTCATTGGCAAAGCGGAAAGCAACAGCAAAAGGCGTCTTTTCAAGGCACCTCTGCACCGCCATAAGCGTCGAGTCTGCCTTGGCATCATCTTCGTCAAGCACCTTGATCCGAACCGGACGTTTAATCAGCTTCTCAATGATTCCCGCCTCAAGAAGGTTATCAAAATCCGGCTCAGTCACTTTGCCATAATCGGCAAAGCTCGCGTCCGTCATCTCAATAGTCATTGCGCGGTCAAGGACCTTACGAGAGAACTGGCAAGTTGTTTCATCCATGTTTACGGTGCCAACCACAAACAGGTTCTTCGGAATGGTAAACCCATGAGCCTTCACCCAATTGTACGCGGCAGTCCATTCGCAACCGAGGTCGTAGAGGTTGCTGTCCTGATCGGGGTCGAGGTCTATCACACGATCAGACGTGAACTCGCCCTTCCCATCCACATCGTCCTTGTCAACCGGCTTGAGGCTTTCCATCGCACTCAAGAACTCAGCAAAATACTGTTCGACTGGCGCAAGGTTCATCTCGTCAAGGCAGAGGAAGAACGGCGTATTGGGATAAGCGTATGCGCGGAAAAGGAATTTTACGAGCTTCGTACCGATGTATTCGTTATCCTTGATTGCGCTTCTATATCCAAGCAAATCGGCGGAATCATGCCAGTTTGGCTTAACCTGTATCATGCAGAAGTTAAGCGACCCCTCTTTATCTTGCAACTCTTTGACATTGCATGTCATGTAGGCGAGCTTGCGGACGATTCGACTCTTGCCCGTTCCGGAATGTCCGGCAAGAATCACGAATGGCTTTGCTCGCAGACTCGACATAAGTCTGAGCATCAGCAAATCTTCCTTGCTGTCAACATTTAGAGCCAGCTTCTTGCCTGCCGCACTAATAACATCGGCATGAGCTTCCTTCATCTGCTTCTTCATAACTTCCTCCTTGATCAAATCTTTATAGTCGTGAACGAACCACAGAAACTCGTTGACGGTAATGTAGTCTGGCGGCTCATCATTGTTTGGATTGGGACGGCGCGACAACTTCATCTGCTCCATCTTGCGAAGAATTGTCGCGCACTTACCCATGAAGTCCTGATAGATAGACGGCGTCTTGGGCCAGACAAAATCACCCTTGAGCAAACCAAGCGTCACCATCGCATCATGGATAAGACTCTCATTGTAGTTACAACACGACTTCGGCCAGAAGCGCGTCATTATCTCTGTCAGCATGCCTACGCCCATACCCGTCGGGCACTTCTTGTTTGGCGGGAAATAAGCGTCAAGGCTCTTGAGCTGAGTTTTCAAATCGACAACAAACTGCCGATATGCTGTCTTGCCCGTCTCGTCAAGCTGCCCATAATTCCGGCATCCGCCGTTCTGAAACGCCCAAATCTTCAGCAGAAAATCATTATAGAAATCATCTAGTGAGCCAGCCGCAATCTGCTCCGGCGTCATATCCGCCATTGCATAGACATCCTGGTAAGCGTCCTTTCGGGTCTTCTCCTGCCATTCTTCCTCATATCTCTTCTCCGCAAAAATCTTCAGCGCAATCGACAGCAAATCCGCTTCAAGCACAGGTGCGTCGTTTTTCTTCTGTTGCGCGTCTCGCCACTGCATGAAGCGCGTAAAGAGAGCCCATCCGGCCCTTATCGAATTGTGATTCTCCGAACTATGCGCCCAATCCCAGCACTTTTTAAATCGATCATCATCATATCCGGTTGAATCGTATGACTTGGCGAACAGTTTTCCGACACCCGCATAATATTCGTTAAGCTCGCTTACATTTTCAATGGCATATACAGACTTGGGCGCAGGATCTCCATAAAGCACTTCACGCAATCCATGCCAAATACTTTTCGTAGGTTCTTGCAATCCGTCAGAAATCGACGGGACATACACCCGCGCTGTATCTTTTGCGGTCTTCTGGGATTTGCCCGCCACACGCATCATCCACTCTTCAAACTCACCACCTAACGCATCCGAATCGCCATGCCCGTTAACTACCACAAATTCAGCAGGTCGACCTAAGGGACTATACGCCAACGCATATCGAGGAACAGGCTTACCAATCTCCTCAAACACTTCTCCAACTATCTCCTTAATGCGTTCAATATGTATTGGGCAAATATCACAAATAGCCTGTAGTAGCGCTACAGCGTTCTTCCTGTCGACAGCCGTAATCGCCTGATTAGGTTCCCAGCGCGTAATTGGTCCAATCCCGATGGTGTCGAAAGTAGCTGGATATGTCACCAGATCTTTTCGCGCTATAGATTGCGAAAGATAAAGATCAACATCAATCTTCACCCTGAAATTTCTGTCGCCAGCATATCCCTCATCAAACGGTGCTTTAGAAATATGCGCGAGAGCAACTAATCCCGGAGTCCACCCCTTCGGTTTATCACCACCAAATACAACGAAAACAAAATCACCGACCTCAATTTGATCTTTAAGAACATTCAAGCCCGATATGACGACATCGTTATCCCCAGCCTGAATGTGGCTAACATTCTCTGGATCCTTAGTCTTAATCGTGAAAATATGTCCTTGCGAAAGCATCTCTATCACTCCCATGCCTCAAAATCTAATCAGTGCTTGATTTGCCTCGAAAAATCCATTACATAATTAGCATCGCCCAGTTTCCAAAACACAACATTCGTTCGGCCGTATTTTTTCAAATCCGACAATCTGACATATGCTCCAGATTGTAAACCCAAGCGCTTACGGAAATACAATCCCAACTCTGAATTGTCATCCTTTGTCTCAATTGCCTTCCCATGGTCCTGAGCACGGACACAGGTCATTACAACATTATCATCAGTGAGAACAGTAAATCTTTCAGCTTTGGGAGGAAAGAAATCAGATCGATAAACATTTGACGGCAATCCAATATAAGATTGATTCGGATTCCTCCGTGAACGCCCAGATTTTCGAGGCTTGCCACTAGGACGAACACCCCAATTCAATCTTGATCCATTACCCGTCTTCCCAGTTTTAGTCAACAATGATACTTCCAGCTTAGGACATAAATAATATTCAGAAGACTCATCATCCTCTATAGAAAACTTCGCCGACTTACAATTAACCAACTGCTGTTTCTTCGTGCGCTTGAAATCTTTTCTTACATCAACATTTTCACAGTCTATTGCTTTAGACTTCGCTTCCTCAAAAAACGTCAACGCTGAAAGCGGATCACACTCGGTTAAAGTTTCAATTCGTGTCGGAGACTTAAACGCCCTTTCTGAATAATTTGCGGAACCCATGAACGCCCGAATCGGCTTATCCCCCTTACACCAAACATAAACTTTAGAGTGCACAGACAAAGGCGCTTTCACATAAGAACAATCAAATGACCCATTAAATTTGAATTCTCTCTTTTCACGTAGCGCTTTAAAACCTGAATCATACACTTCCGACACACCACTCTCCCCGGCCATCCCATATACAAGATCAATGTTTAACGGCAATGCATATCTCAGCTTTCGTGACAAACGCCGAACCGACATAAGATGCGCCACAGCCATTGCCGGCGTCGCATATCCGGAAACTATTTTCAATGTATCTGGCTTCTTTTGATTCTGTAGCGGATCCAGAAGCGCAAATTCGAACAATTTCCGAGAAACAACAGTCCTCATACCTCCCTCCCACGCATTAGCCATGTTTCATGATGCGTTCCGGCAAGTTGCTATCCATATGTGGATAATAAACGCCAGCAAAAGTCTTTAGAATAGCCTCAAAAATAATCTTTGCTCCTTTACAAGGAACCGCCATACCGATCTGCTTGCGCACCTCTTCCTTACTACCCTTAAACTCATAGTCGTCAGGGAACGTCTGAAGTCGCGCGCGTTCACGATTAGTCAACGCACGACACTCCTTCCAATGATACATATGCGTACCACCGCCGCCACTACCTGTAACAGTGTAAGCCGGTTTGTTCGGATCAAGCCGCTTGTAAATCTGACTGATTCTCGCACCCTTAATCTTCAATCTCAGATGCTCTGGAAGCTTTGCCGTAAACGCATTCTCCCCCGGCTTTGTATACTTCAGTCTTTCAACAACCAATGCCGACTGCTTAGTGGGTTCATTGTTTAGAGCATCCGACCCAATTGGCGGACGCTCAATGGCAGACCTGCACGACACATCCACCTTCTCATATGGCTTGGTGGAGGGAATCTTATATTCCAATTTGAGGTCTTTACGAATGCCAACGATGATTACACGATGCCTCGCTTGCGGCACTCCGTAATTCTCAAAGAAATAGTAATTTGGATACAGATCATAGCCAGCATCATACAATGCCCTCAAGATCATATCAAACGCCTTGCCATCATTCGCAGACTGAAGTCCTCCGACATTCTCGGCCAAGAACCATTTCGGCTTACACATTTTAAGAACCTTGACACCATATTGGTATAATGGGCCGAAATTGCCGTCAACTCCCTTTTGTTCACCGACCATGCTAAAATCATTGCAGGGAAAGCCGAACGCAAGTCCATCAATATCTGAAATGTCCTTGAGCTTCTTCAAATCCAACGTGCGAATATCCGCATGAACAACAGTCGCAGACATATCTTCACCACAGATATTGCGCGAATAAGTTTTACACGTAGCGGCGTCGTAATCTGTCGCCCATGCATGTTGGATAGAATATTCAGCCCCGTTATTTTTCACAGAGCCAGCCATGCGCGCACCACATGCGAGACCTCCCGGTCCACAAAATAACTCTCCCAGTCGAAACTTGATTTTCTCCATTGTATCAAATCCTCATTTATGCCACTTTTTTATAGGCGTACACGTATTCTCCTGGCCTTAATACTGCTTCATAAAAACCAATGTGCGAAGCTTCCTTCAACTTCTTCAAGTCACTTATCAAACGGCTTGCCCGTTCACGATCTACGCGAGGACCAAAATCGACACGGCGAACGCACACATGACCAAGGCGAGCCATGACGATCTCTTTCCCGGATGAGCTCACTTTCTTATGTAGATAGTTATGTTCACCATTCTCGGCATACTCTCGGGGGACGAACATGCGAACTTCATTCTCATACCCCCAAGCTTCCCCCTTGGTGTAAGACAACAGGTCGATATAATCCGTAACCTCATCGCCTCGAAAGAAATCTTTCATCTGGCTACAATCAAACGTTGGGATCTTATCTGTGTAATTGACTTCTCTCACGTAATATGGAGAATCGCCAGATTCCTCGGGCATATTAAATGTAATTTTTACGCCCTTCCCCGAATCAGCATAATGAGACCAAAACAAAACATCCGATGTTGGCTTTAGTCCGCGTTCCTTAACAAGGCACATAACGAACATTCGATCATCAAACGCTCCGATCCAAGAGGCGTCGATGGATTCACTTAAGGTCTCGGAATAGTCTAGAAAGATTGCCGCCTCTGTAAGTCCCGCCTGCATCTCAGGAGAAGAGATATTCCAGTTGCGGATCTTCTCAAATTTCAATCGCTCATAATTATCGTGTACATACTTGCGCAAAGGCGCTTCGTAATTTATGTACTTTCCTCGACATTCGAACGGATCGTTAAACTCCGAAGGATGACTTACCTTATAAAGGCCAGTCCGCAACGACTCCTCCGCATAATCAAACTTCATATACCGACAACAACGCATTTTCGTTCGCAATCAAAGCTTCCCGATTACAGGTTCGAGCTCCTCAGAAAGTGCCATCAGCTGCACCCGAAGCTTTCTAAAGTCATCTGCGGAATACCCTTCTGGGTGTGTTGTGTCTCTGTCAAAATACAGCTTGTGGTCATCCTCACTTATATTGTGCTGCCGATGCGCAAAAACGTTACGAACTCGCTGCAACTTGTACAAATTAGAATCATCGCCGAAAAGCTTCTCTCCCTGCGGATGCACTTCCTTAAAAGTTTTTCGCACCGCATCAAAAATCACATCTCCTTTTAATATTGCCCTTTTACAACGCGCAATGTTTAATTTCACCGCACCATGCGTTTTCCCAAGCGCAAAATCAGATTCCAATTTCTTAATAGTTTCAACTATTTTCTCTGCCGTTGCTTGCGCTTCTGAATCCGCAGATGTTTCGACCAATTCCGCCAAGACAGTTCTCAATCGCCCTTCAAGAGTGCTCATGTATTGAAGCGCATATCCCCGCATGTTATTAACATCAAAAACCCTCGCAACTTGCGCCTCGACGATGCGAATCAAGTCCGTATCCATGCCATCGCGATTAAGGATATAAACGCCATCCACATGACCCTTTCGCAATGCTTGCCAAAGTATATTCACATTCGCCGTACTATAATACACCATGTCCGTGAAGATCTTCTTCTGCCTAAACATCGATGCAAGATGCGCTCCCTTCAACCCACCTTCCAGCTTGTGGTCGAACATGATCAGATCATATTTATTATACACCCGCATCTGCTGACAAAGCACTTCAATTATCTCATCGTTGACTCTCTTATGATAATCCACTTCTATCCCGAAACCCAATTCACGTAGTTGCTTAGTCAACCGACGCTGGAATCGTCCCTGACTCCGTTCATCATCATCAAACCACAAGATTGAATATGAATTCTTCATTTTTTAGGAATCCTAATTACAAAGGCCAACCCTCGTCCATCCTGTTTTGTGGACAACTCTATGCTCCCACCTATTTCTTTCAGCATCTTCTGACAAAAATACAAACCTAAACCAGAGCCATCTGTACGCGAATAAGCTTTCTCGAAAATTCTATCGACATCAACATCCGCAGCCAATCCCCGGCCATCATCCCGCACTTTAACAATCCAATCCCTCCCTGTAGAAGTTAACTCAAAGACAATAGATTCAGCATCTGCTGTTTTTGCATTACCTACAAGGTTATCAATCACAATGCCAAGGCCCAAAGGTTTAAAATGCGCGATTGCATTCTGAATTTTTGATCTGAAATCAATATCTATATACTGGATGTTTGCCTTTGCAATTCTTTCGATATAAACCCTAAAGAACTGCACCAGATCGCCTTCAACCTCATCAGCTTCAAAGCGAAAATTCCCCGAAATAGCAAATCTTGAAAGCGACTGAAGATTTTCGATCTGCTCCATTAGATCATACAATGCCTCGGACATCTCCGAATTTTCAGCATAAACCGATTTAAAATCCGTTATAATGTCCTCCAATGACATCCGCGCGGTCTTTAAATTGCCTGCAATGTCATGAATAAAATTCTCGTAAAATTCACTGCCCCGCGACTGCTGCGAAATCAAAATGGCATTGCGTTTTTGCTCTTCCTTGTATGCCGTAGCATTTCGTCGGGCGTCTTGGCTAGCCCGTTCTGCAGCGGCCTCTGCGGCTTGCCGTGCGCTTTGCTCGTTCTGCGCCCGTTGCTGCTCCTCGCGTAATTTCTTCTGGAGCTTCTGATATTTCTCTTCAGCAACATCAACCTTATGTAAAAGCTCTTGATCGCCAGTACGCTCTGCAACCTCACGCAAGTCATTCAAGGATTCACCATATGCTTCGGACCGTGCATTAAGAATTGAAATCAAATCACGATTATACGAGAGAATTTTGATCTTTGACGAAGCTGTCATATCACGTATCAACCGGATAATACGCGAGCGTGTTTCAGCTTGACTCAACAAATCAGGCGTCAGCTTCTCATTGTCCTCAGGTGTCAACCACGTAACCCGTGTTACATATGCTTCAAGACGTTTTATTGATGCCAAAGCAAACGATCTCAATGCATCCACAGTTGGAGATCCAACTAGGCCCTCTCGATTAGAAGCCTCCTGAAAAACACTTCCATCATCGCCTACACGAACACAACCAAGCAAATCTCGCGTACCAAGATAACGATTATATCCTTGTTGCTTACGCCGATTGACCCCCCAGAAATCATCTGTTTCGTCACCAACAGGATACACCCTGAATCCATTATGAATGAGAAAAACAGATCCGTATTCGACCGGGGCGATACCCATCAATTTACGGAACATAATCTTAGATGCACGATTGAGGAAGGCGATATTGCAAGATACCTTACACGCGGACAACTCAGTATACGCCTTATTAAGCATCTCCGATATTTTATAAATCTCAACACCTCTGTCAATTAATGTTGTTGTCGCTTCCGCATTGGACAACGCAACACTAATGACCGTTGACTGCTCAAAGAACTTGCTGAAAATATTATTACTTACAACCCCATTAACAACACGTTCAGGGCCTTCGGCCACGACATCATCCTCTTCTTCACGCTTACAGACTAATTCCAATTCGCGATTCTCTTTCACGCCTGCGAACGGATCAAGGAGCTTCTGCAGCGAATGTTTCAACTTTAGCAATTTCTCCCTATCCCAGGATTCATATTCGCGCAGTTCCGTAATTTTCAAAACGGTACCATGCTTGACTGCTGCAGAAACATATCCTCCCAACCGATCGAAGCTATCCGTTGGAAAATAGTCCACTCCAATGTCTTTAAATTCTTTCTTGGGGGATTGCTCAAACTTTCCCCAATCAACCAGAATGCTATTGACCGTTCTCTGTTCAAGCGGCTTAGTTTGCAGCTGAAGCATGCGCCCTAATCGATCACACGAAAACCGCCCGACGCCCTTGCTCCCCGCGTAAATATGCTTTTTATTCGGATCTTCCGAACCATCCTTTTTGGCTGAATACGCAACAAATAACCATTTCTTCCGAATGTCTACGTCCGACATCCCCTTGCCATTATCAATGATATAAATAGCAGCCGTTTCTTTCTTCTCAAGCTCAAAAACGACCTTGACCTTCGTCGCATGTGCATCAAAAGAATTCTTGACCAATTCAAAAATGGCCACGAAGTCATTCGTGATCAAATCACGTCCAATGATGCTCTTCAATCCCGAGCTAATCCTAAACTTAACACTCGCCATCGCACATCTCCATCAAGACCTGCCCCGCCAATTCACCAAACAAAGGCGGAATGGCATTACCGATTTGGGAATAACGCGGCACTTCCAACACGCGCCGTTTACCACCTGTCGTGTACTTGCCCTTGAACTCGTAATCATCCGGGAATGACTGAATACGGGCATACTCACGCACCGTGAGGATGCGCGGCTCGCAATAGTGGATATAATCATCTGGCAGGGTCGTCAGTGTCGGTGTTGGACTCCCCGGAATCAGTCGCTTCGTGCTAGACTTGCTCAAACCAAATTTCTCACGATATTTCGACGGAGACAATTTCTCGTCAATCGCGGATTGGAAACGCTCACGGATGTCTTTTGTATGGTGCGCAAAACGATGGCTGTCTGGTTGCGCCCCACGCTCGACATCCTCGCGCATCAATCGCTGATAGGGGGTTGTCGCCGGACCGTATTCGCCGAACTTAAACCGCTTGAATTCCGTCGAGTCATGCTCACCGTACTTTTGCCGAAGATCGGAAATGGCGGAACGGACCGAAACGCCCTCCTCCGGTAAATGCTTGCCTTGCAAAAACCGACTGCGCTTTCGCTCCAGCAAATCGAAAAACTGGTCTGCTCGAACACCCTGATTCTGCAAAGCCCTCGACACGCCAATCAAAATGAAGCGCGTTCTCTTCTGAGGCACTCCGTACTGTGAGAAATCAAGTAATTTAAACTGCACATCGTAATGCCGCTTGCGCAACTCATCCACGACCAGTGACGAATAAAGTTTCTCCTCCCCATTAACCTTGAATGGAATCGTGAATCCCTTCACATTCTCCAACAAGAGACATTTGGGCCGAATTGCATCAACCATCTTGATGTATGAAAGAACAAGTTTATTGCGCTTATCCGAATTCCGCCGCCGACCGGCCAAAGAGAAACCCTGACACGGAGGACCACCCGCAAGCAGATCAACCTGTCCACGCAACGCCTTCAATTCCTCCTGATGCTCGTCCAAGACCTTGTTGATGTCATGCGCTTTCTGCGACAACCAATTCGGCCATTGGAAATGTTCAAGCCTATCAATCAGATTGAATTTAAGGGTTTCAAATGCGTCAACACTCTTTTCAATGGCGAAAAGCCCTTGAATCCCAGCCTTGTGCAAGCCGAGAGTCAATCCTCCGCATCCAGAAAAGATATCGACACAATTCATTTCACATCTCCATGACAGGACCAGGTTTATCACCCACGATGGATTTGGAACTGCAATTATGCAAGACAAAGCAAACACTCTGGACGGGACCACGTTCGACCTCGCCTTTGCGCTTCTTTCTGAAGAACAACTCTGCCATCTATTTTTCTGTTACTATCTCGTTTGTTTTCCTGCTCCGCGGCGGTTCTCGTCGGGGAGCTATGAGGCCAGTAATGTTCCCGTTCTGACAGTGAGTATTATATCAAAAAGTGCGTTTTTGCGTACGGCGGGGCGTGAGGCCCCGGGGGTGGCGGCACAACCGACCCCCAGAGGTCCTTCCCTCTCCCCGTAGAGCCTGTACTCGGGATTACAAGTGTCCGACATGATTGCCACGGTAAATTACCACAGTAGTATTCTCCTCCTATGGACGCACACCATACCGCGGCATTTCCGTCGCGAGCCAGACAGCCATAAACTTTTCGGCTTTCTTTCATATATCTACCCATTCTACATTTTCTACACGGCTAAACCGTTTAGCGCGTTTAGTACATGTCGTTGAGTTCGCAACCATTATAGCAAACGAATCTTAAATCTAATCTTAAATCGTAAAAAATTTTTGCGGGGGGAAAATGACACTTTAAACGAGAAAAAAACGCAGCAAAACCCGAAGATGCCTTGCTTGGCCCGCTTGGCATAATCAAAGCACATTGACCATTGGCAATCGCCCTACCTCGCTCTATCACTGCTTCTCCTTGTGGGACCCCATAGAAGCCACCATTTTATTGGCTTTCATCGCCGCTCCGTAGTCGCAAGCCGCCAAGATGGAATATCCACCAAGACTTTAGGCCGAGCCGCGCACGCGGGCGCTAGCGTGGTACTCTCCCAGTTAGAGCCACCACACTCCGAACCCTGGGGACAGACCCCACGGGAGTAGCGATTTTATTGGCTTACCCCAGCGCGAGCCGCCGTCGCGAGCCGCCAAGATGGCGGCTCTCCCAGTTAGGGTCACCGCTCTCCAACTCACTGACCTCTGCCGCAGGCAGCTTGAAACCCTCTGCGTACTCTGCGCCTCTGCGCCTCTGCGTTAAAAAAAATAGCGCCAACACTGACCCCTGACTCCTGACTACTGACCCCTAACCCCTACCGATCCAGGACGTCCCAATATCCATTCTTGTCCGCACCGACGCGGCGAATCTCCCCTGCTAACTGCAACGCTTTTATCTTGCGGGCGATCCATCGAGGCGAAACTTGAAGAATCTCAGATAGTTCCATCTTTGTTATGAAAGGATCGGCACGCATGTTCTGCTTGATTTGAATCCCAAGGGAATCCGACTTTACAGTGCACTCATCCGCATCAATCGTGTGATTTACAGTGCACTGTTTGCGAGATATCGCAAGCATTTCGTCCGCTTTTGCGCCATATTCAGTAATTTCACGGATGCGTTTCTGGATAAAGTCCTCTATTGCCGAGATGCGCCGCGCCGAGAGATTGGAACCCTGGGGACAGACCCCACGAAAGTAGCGATTTTATTGGCGTGCCCCAGCGCGAGCCGCCAAGATGGCGACTCTCCCAGTTAGAGCTACCACTCTCCGACTCACTGACCTCTGCCGAAGGCAGCTCTAAAAACTCTGCGCACTCTGCGTCTCTGCGCCTCTGCGTTAAGAAAACTCCCCACCACTCTCCAACTCCAACTCTGAACTCCAACTCCTACCCACTAGCCACTACCCACTAGCCACTAATCACTATATATGGTACAATGGCATAAAACCGAGGAACAACGATGAAAAAAGCATTATTGACGACAATCGCAATCCTGTCTACGGCGGCGTTCGCGGATAAACTCGAGAACGGAACCTTATACTCCCTCAAGTCCCTTCCCACCGAACTCGTGGCCCAGGCACCCGAAGGACAATCAGTCCGCTTCTCGCTCGAGGAAAACGCGACCACCGGCTACTCGTGGGAGATGGAACACAATGCGTCCGAGTGCGATGTCACCATGGTGCGCAAGGCGGCGGACAACGGACTCGTCGGCGCGCCCGGGCAGGTCATGGTCGAAGTAAAGAGCAAAGTGCAGACTCCCGCCCGCGTCGAGTTCAGATACCGCAGGCCCTGGGAGAAGGAGGCAAAGCCCGCACACGCGCTGCGCCTTCTCGTGTACACCGTCGGCGCGAACAAGGCGACCGACCCAAGGTATCCGAAGAACGACGTGTTCCGCCTGCTCATGAAGGAATGTTCCGAGCGCGGCATTGTACTCGTCGACTGGCATCTCCACATCCGCGGCGGAATGACGCCCGAGCTCGCCGCCCTGCGCGAGAAGGATTCCGGCATCCGCTCGAGCGCGATGGAAAACCACGGCCGCGAGTGGGAGATCTACGACAACGCGAAGCTCGCCGCCTTTGCCGACCACGCCCGCTCAATCGACGTCGACGGACACCGCCTGCCGGTCGGCATCCAGGTGAACGACCGCGACTGGTTCCGCCAGATCGACGATGCGACGCGTGCGAAGTTCGACTACATCCTCGCGGACACCATGATCATGGGCAAGCTTTCCAACGGCCGCGACAACCGGCTCTGGATGGTGAAGGAGATCGCCGATCCAGACGCGTGGATGGAGGAATACTTCAAGCACAACATGGCGATCCTCGACGAGCCGATCTCGATCCTCGCAAACCCCACGTATCTCCCCCTTCCCATCGCCGATCAATACGACCGGCTCTGGACAGAGGAGCGCATGCGCGCGTTGATAGCGAAGGCCGTGGAAAAGGGAATCGCAATCGAGATTCAGGCCGGCTCGACCTTCCCGCGCCCGAAGTTCCTACGGCTCGCAAAGGAGATGGGCGCGAAGTTCTCGTTTGGCACGAACAACTTCGACCCTACGCCGAAAGACCTCTCGCGCTGGCTTGAGGCAATTACGTGGCTTGATTTGAAGGGATCCGACATCTGGACCCCCTCGTGCCTAAAGCGCCAGCCTCAGTGAGGTTAGGAGTCAGTAGTCAGTACGCAGGAGTCAGTGTTGGCGCTACTTACGTGTGGTTTTTAACGCAGAGGCGCAGAGACGCAGAGTACGCAGAGGGCTTCAAGCTGCCTGCGGCAGGGGACCTAGCGGACGGAGAGGCCGCGGGAGGCGAGGAACGCCTTGAGTTCCGGGATGCCGATCACGTGGAAGTGGAACACCGACGCCGCCAGAAGGACATCGGCTCCAGCCTCAGCCGCCTCGGCAAAGTGCTCCATTGTGCCCGCGCCGCCAGACGCGACAACTGAGGCGTCCGTGATCTCGCGGATCTTCCTGATGAGCGGGAGGTCGTAGCCCGTGCGAACGCCGTCCGTGGACTTGGAAGTCGGCAGGATGCAGGCGACGCCGTAGTCGTTCACCTGCTTCGCCCACTCTATGGCGTCCTTGCCAGTCGCGGTGCGTCCGCCGTCGATGAACACTTCGTAGCCGGACGGCATCGCGGCGTTCTGCGCAACGTCGATCGCGACAGTCACCTTGTCGGCGCCGAGCTCCTTGACCATTTCGCCGATCATCTCAGGACGGCGGAAGACTGCGGACGAAGTGGAAACCTTGTTCGCGCCCGCCTTGAGAACTTCCTCGGCGGCTGCGACGGACGAAATGCCACCGCCCATCGTGAATGGAACCGTAACGGCGTCCGCGACCTTGCGGACCACTTCGAGCATAGTCTTGCGGCCTTCCACGGTCGCCGTGATGTCGAGCATCGCGAGCTCGTCCGCCCCGGCCGCGCAGTACGCCTTGCAGCACTCGACGGGATCGCCGGCATCCTTGATGTTGACGAAATTCACGCCCTTAACCACGCGTCCGTTGATCATGTCGAGACACGGCATAATCGTAAGCTTCCTGTTCATCTTCAAACGCTCCCTTCTTAGTTTTGTTTCCTTCGCCGGCTTTCCGTCCGACCGAGTTAGTTAAATTATATCAAAAAGAACCGCCCTTGGCGGAAATCTCCAACTCCTGACACCTGCCGAAGGCAGCCCTAAAAAACTCTCGGCACTCGCATTCGCTCGGCCTGCCGACTTCCCCATGGGTCGTCGGCGCACTCTAGGGGCGGTTACGCGTACTATGCGACTCTGCGTCTCTGCGTTAAAAATTTAGCGCCTGCACTGACTCCTGACTCCTGCGTACTGACCCCTAACCCTCCACTCTCCAACTCCAACTCTAAACTCCAACTACTGCGTACTGACCCCTGACTCCTGACTACTGACTCCTGACTATTGACCCCTGACCCCTAAACCGCCGCTGGCTCAACATGTACTATGGCATCTACTATGCCAAGTTCAGATGCAAGCAGCGCATCGGAAACATCGTGCCCGATGCGATGCCCTTCCGCGACCGAAAGCCCGGCATCGACATGCACATGCAAGTCGGCCACATACGCGCCGCCATATCGACGGACGCGGACCTTGTGCACCTCCACTACTCCGGCGACACTGCGGGCAAGCGCCTCGACCGCGGCAGATTTGCCGCCGATTTCCGCGTCCACGAGTTCCTGAAGCGCAGGATACGCAATCTCCCACGCGACATGGAGAATGAAGAGCGCGACAAGAACAGCGCCCACCGCGTCCACCCACGCAAGCGACGGCCAGACATGCGCGACGACTACCGCGATGGCGACGGGAATCGAGCTGATGGCGTCCGACCTATGATGCCATGCGTTGGCCTCGAGCGCAGGAGAGGCGACCTTGCGCGCGACGCGGCGCGTCCAGCGGAAGAGCCATTCCTTAGAGGCGACCGAGACAAGCGCGACGAAAAGCGCAGGGAGTCCCGGAACAGACGACTCTCCTGCCACGAGCGAACGAACGGCATGTGCGCCAAGCTCATAGGCGACGACGACAAGCGCAATCGCGATGAAGAGCGTCACCAGCGCCTCGATCTTGCCATGCCCGTAGGGATGCTCCTCGTCAGCGGGAGCAGACCAGTAGCGAACGCCAAGGACTACAGCGAAGTCAGTCACGAGATCGGAGAGAGAATGCACCGCGTCGGCAAACAGCGCCTGCGAAGAGAACACGACGCCAACGCAGCCCTTCAGCACCGCGATTGCGATGTTGACGGCCATTCCGGCGTATGTGACGCGCCGGACCTCGTGAACCGTATTGTTCTCTGAAGACATAGACTTCATATCTCAAATGCCGCGGGCGCGCTTGATCTCTTCCCATGCGTTGTTGATGCGCGCCATCTGCTCGGTCGCGCGGGCGATCATCTCTTCGGGGAGGCCCTGGGCACGCAGGAGATCGGGATGGTGCTTCTTCGCCTGCGCGCGATAGGCGCGGCGCAACTCGTCGTCCGTCGCGCTCGAGTCGCAGCCGAGGATGTCGTATGGCGACGGCTCGTACGAATAGCTCTGACGCGAAGACTGGCGCGCGTGGAGTCGACGGTGACACTCCTCGGTGAAGAGTGACGGCCGTATGCGAAGCTGCGTAACGATCATCTCGAGGATGCGTCTCTCGCTTGCAGACACTTCGCCGTCTGCACAAGCGATATCCCAGAGAATGTCATACATCAGTTCGCGCATTACGACACCACGCGCGACGGAGGCGAACGACTCGGCGTAGTCGAAGATCGTGTGGTAGTCGGCCTTCGCGGCGCGGAACGCCCGTATGCAGATCTCGCGATTGGCGGGGGTGAGCTCAAGACGCTCGAAGGCCTGCTCCGCGGCCGCGATCTCCGACTCGTCTATATGGCCGTCTGCCTTGGCGAGTTTCGCCAGCATCGCGCCGACGGCAGTAAGGAAGACGACCTCACGCTCACGCGGGGAACCTGCGCGCGACGAGCCGTGTCCCCTCGCGTTGGCATACGGTCTTTTCCCCCTCGGGCTCTCGCTAGCGACACTGTTTATGCTATCGCTGACAAAGTTGCCGATCTTGTTGCCGATTACCGCGCCAAGAATACTGGCGAGCGCACCGAATCGGGAGCCCACTAAAAAGCCAATTGTTCCTCCTACCCAGCCCATTAACCGTTCTCCGGAATCAAGCGGCGAATATCAACTGGCAGCAAGTTGGCGTCATCGAGTTTGGAGAGCGGACACCACTCGAACCCGATCCAGTCTTCTTGCGCCGCGACATCGCTATTTTCGATTGAGAGTTCATAGACGAGGTTTATCTCGCAGTGCTTTTCGCCATGCTGGAGAAACGAGCTCTCAACGACACCGAGGAACTTCCCAGCCGTAGAGTCGAGCCCTGTCTCTTCCTTCATTTCGCGGACAAGCGCCTCTGCGCCTGTCTCGCCAAACTCGATGTGTCCACCTGGGAGATAGGTAGAGGCCGCGCCCTTTCCGCGGCAGAGAAGAACTTTCCCGTCCTTTACGCAAACGCCTCGCGCAATCGTCTCTATCTCGCCGCGCGCACCTGAGAAGAGACGCTCCCAGATGGCGCAGACCGTGTCGCGCTTCGCCGGAGGAACTGCCGCAGCGACGCGCGCAAGTATCTCGCGCTCGCGTTCCTTGTCGGCGCGCGGAACGCCCTCGCGGTCTTTCAGCTCGCGGATGCGGTCGGTGATGGCAAAGCGCCGCATAAGCGCGGCGAGAATCGCGTCATCCGCCGCATCGACTTCATTCCTCAACTCGTCCAGCTTGCTCATTTTCCACATGCTCCGTTTCAACCGACTTCTTCCGCAACTCTTCAAACGCCTTGATCATCTCCGCGCGCTCGGCTGCTCTTTGTTGATCCCTCTCTTCTTTTGCGCGGATGGCCGCCTTGGCGCCAAATAAGCCGGAGACCGCACACGAAAAGACTCCCAGCAAGAGCAGCGCTACGACTATCGAACGCGCTGGACCGCGGCGAATGCTCTCGGGCAAGTCGTATGGCTCAACCGTGCGAATCCAAAAAGTCGTCAGGGCGACTGGCATGAAAAGACTGCCAAAACTTACAAAGAGGTCGCCGAAAAACAGCACGACCGTGCGCGCCAGCACGGTGCCGGACGGCGCGGGTAGACCCACCATCTCCCCTCGCGAATACCATGATGCCAACGAGCTGGGAATGGCAGAGATTCCCGACATGACAAGCCAAGCGGCAACAACCATGAGAAGGCAGCATGCAAACCGGCCGCGCACGAAGCGCGACGATGCACCCATTGCAGTCGAGCCCATAATCGGATGGATGGCGCTTAGAACGATGGAGAAGCTCCAGCGCACGAAAATCCAGACGATGGCAACGACTAGCGGAGCCAATATGATGCACGCGATAATGGCGGAAAACGCCGACGCCGAACCGCCAACCTGGGTAAGCGGCGCAGAGGACACAAACATGATCACAATGGCAAGCGCAATGATTGCGACAACGAAAAGTGCGACCTCGGCGAGCATGCGCAAGAATCCCGTCGCCATCATGCGTCCCCAGGCCGCGGCGATTCCGCCGCCGGACGGACGACGCTGGCCGGTGCACTTTCGGAACACGCAGTCTACGACAATCGCGACTGCGACGAGCCCGAGCGTCAGGCCGAGCGCTGCGGCGACAATATTCTCGAACCTCAAGTTGCCGAGATTCTCAACGCCGCTCGACGCGACAGAATACCGATAGAGCGCCATCACAAGCTGGTACGGAACAAAGATAGCCAGTAGCAACGGGCAGCATTCCTTGATGACCTGCCAGTAGATGTGAAGCGCTTCGATCAGCGTTTCCCAAACATTTGCAGAATAGCGTTTCATAAAGATCCCCCCAGATTCTTATTTCTTGCCTTGTGCCGGAACAGCAAGGGATGCGCCCTTCAAGTCCGTCCAAAGCGTGCCCTCGCCGGAGTGGATTACGCGGATGTTGACGGCGGGATTGAGCGCGTCGGCAAACACGAGGTCAGCCCAAAGCGACGGATCCTTGAACGCCGAGGCGCGGCGCTTGATGCCGAGCGCTTCCTCGTTCTCGACGAGGAACTTCGCCTTGACCTCTGCGGAACCGCGCGTCTCGGTGATCTTCGCCTGTATCTTCGCGCACTCGAGGTCGATCTCCGCCGCCTTGAGCTTCGTCTCGGCGTTTATCTCGGCGACGTCCTTCCTCATCTCGGCGGCGACTGTCGCGACGAGCTTTGCCGTCTCCTGTTCGACCTCGCGCTTTAGCTGGTCGACCTTTGCGACTTCGGTGTTCAGCTCGGCGCGACGCTTCTCGGTATCCTGCTGAGTCTTGTTGGTAAGGTCCTGTTCCTTCGCGACAGCAGCGGACTGAATCGGCGCGAGAATCTCCTCCGGAACTTCTACATGGCGGACGATCGCGTTCCTGACGAGAATGTGCTTCTCGCCAAGGACGCGCACGAGTTCAGCCGTCATCTCCTCCTGGAACTTCTGGCGGCCTTCGCCGTCAATGAACTCGCGCGCCTTGTAGTCCGAGCCCTTCATGCGCGAGATCGAGAGGATCTGCGGCATGATGATCTTAGAGACGACGGCGGGAAGGTCGCCGTAGAGCATGAAGATCTTCGAGATCTTCTCGGGCATCAACTCGAACTCTACCGTCATGTCGAGCATGATAGCGAAGCCGTCGGACGACGGGAACTGCACGAACTGGTTCATGCCGAACGCGACCGAGTCGTTTGCAAGCTGCGACTGGCTGGCGTTGGCACGCGCAGGAGCTGGCGCGGATGCTTCGTACGCGGCGGCGGCAGGTGCGCCGCGCGTCTTGCGGTCGCTCCAATCGCCCGCCACCTTGCGCGCGACCGGCGCACGGGAGAGGGAATTGAGCGAGAGGTTGGAGAAGTTGCGGGCGCTGTCTTCGTCTACGATTCCGAGGTCGGCGTTCTGCGTAACGTATTCCGCGCGCTTCTGCACCTGCTTCTGGAGCGTCATGCGCTGGAGTTCGTCGAGGCCGTTCGCGCTCTGGCTCTGCGCCTTTGTGAGAACGACTGTTCCCGACTTGCCGACGATCGAAACCTGGTTCATGCCGATTTCGACGACGTCAACCTGGTAGGCGCGAGGGTTCACGTAGTAAAGCCCCGGCTGCAGAACCTTCTCCATTACGCCCTTCTCGCCAGGACCAGCGAACGAACCTGCCGCGGCGGGCTTTCCGGTCTGGCTCGTCACGACACCGACATAGCCGATCGGGATGTTTATCGCGCTCATCACCTTGACGTCGTATCCCTCTGGGTTGAGGCGATACCTGCCGGGGCCAAGCACGTCCTTCCACACGCCTTTCGAATCGCGGTCAGGCGCAAGAATCTCGCCAGGGGCGAGCTCGCGGCCGTTCTTCGAAGTCACGACGCCGACGGAGCCAGCAGGGATCGTAATCGCGGCTACGATACGCCAGTCATGCGTGACGGGGTTGAAGAAATGGCGGCCTTCACCGAGAGGGATTCGCTGGACGCCCTTCTGCCCCGGTTCCGCGAGAATCGCGCCGGGCGGCAGTTCGTCGCCGGTCTTCGAAGTGACGATGGCCATCTCGCCAGGACCGACATAGACCCTGCAGAAAATCCAGACGAACGCAAACGCGCCAAGCACAAACAAGGCGGCCACTGCAGCAAGCACAGATGCGAACTTTCCGAAGTTATTCATTTCGCACCTCCTTTCTCGTTGGCGAAAGTGCTTTTGGCTGGAATCCCCATCATCTCGCGCGGATCGTCGGCTGTCACGACGTCCGTCACGCGAGGAGCAGTCTTCTCGTAGAGCCGCGCCCTAAGGTAGTCGCGCTCGTCGGAATAGACCGCGACTTCGCGCTTCATGACCTCGGCCTCTGCTGTCGTGCGCGCTTCGACGACCTTGCGATCGGCTTCCGCCTTGGCGAGCTTCGCGGCGGCCTCGGCTTCCGCGGCCTTGAGTTCTGTCGCGGCGACCGTCAGACGCGTCTCGGCGGCAATCGTGACTTCTGCCCTCGACTGCTCGGCGGCGATCTTTTTCTGGATGCGTTCGGTCTCTGCCG
Organism: Kiritimatiellia bacterium; assembly: GCA_017547265.1. The sequence goes on from JAFYQC010000081.1 coordinate 25,187, forward strand.
CGACTACCTTGGAGTTGCGCTCTGCGAGCGACTTCTGCTTGCCGAGTTCTGCGAGCGACTTCGCCTGGACGATCTGCTGGTCGATCTTCTTCGCCTCCTGGACGGCAAGTTCGCGCGCGCGAATGATCGCGGCCACTTCCTGCGGCGCGAATATGTCGCGGATGAGGACGGAGTTGAGCGAGATGCCCCACGGCGCGCAGACGCCCTTCAAGTACGCCTCGAGCGAATTCTGGAACGCCTGGCGAGACTCGCCGACGATGAACTCGGTCGCGACTTTCTTCGAGCCCTCGATGCGCGAGAAGCCGCGCGCCGAAGGAAGGATGATCTTCTGGAGAATATCATCCATGTCACCAACCTCGTGCGAGAGGAGCGCGACCTTGTCGAGCTGCAAGTTGAACTCGAGCGTTCCCTCGGCCTGCACCGTGAAGCCGTCCTGCGTGAGGAACGTTATCGCGTCGGCGCCGGAAAGCTCGAAGCGCTGACTCTGCACGTTCACGATCGAGACGGAGTAGAGGAACGGATTGAGACGGTGCGTTCCTTCCTTGAGGATTCCGTCCGTCACGCCCTTCGCGCCCTCTCCGACGAGGAAGCCCGTGCCAGTCGCGGCATCGGCGCCCTCGGAAAGGATGTCGGAGCCCGTGAGACGCGTAACGACACCGACATGGCCGGGCTTGATCGTGATGTCGTCATAGAGCTTGATGTCGTAGGCAAAGGGATTTATGCGGTGGCGACCAGTGCCGAGAACGTCACGGACGATGCCCTTGAAGGAGTCGTCGCGGGCGATTATCTCGCCTGCGGGAAGGTCCTTGCCGAACTTCCTCACTAGTACGCCGAACTTCCCCGCGGGAATGTCCATCGCGCGGAAGTACTTCCACTCCCATGTCCACGGATTGCGGAAGTAGCGGCCTTCAGGCAGCACGTCCGCCTGTAGGCCCTTGTACTCGGGCCCGGGCGAGAGGATCGCATCGGGCGGGAGGTCCTTCCCTGTCTTCTTCATCAGAACTGCAATCTGCCCGTTCTCGGGCTCGATGCGCCACCCCCACCATATCCACGCCGCGAAGACAACAAGCGCGGCCGGAATTACAAACGCGAGACTTTTCATTTTACTCCTTACTTGTATCGGCTTTTCTTGCAAACTTTGGATTCGACCCAGCGATCACTAGAGCGACCTCTCCCTTGACCTTGGCGTCCTTATACTCGTTGACGAGATCGGAAAGATATCCGCGCGAGACGCGTTCGTGCATCTTCGTAAGCTCGATGCATACTGCCGCCTCGCGGTCGCCGAGCGCATCAAGCGCGGCCTCGAGCGTCGCGCCAACGCGGAACGGCGACTCGTAGCAGATTAACGTGTGTTCCTTGTCGGCGTCTTCGGCAAACCAGTTGCGAAGAGCGCCTGGGCCGCGCGGCGGGAAGCCGCGGAAAGTGAACGACGAAGTCGAAAGACCCGACATCAAAAGCGCGACCTCTACCGCGCTCGCGCCAGGAACGACATCGTAGGGGATGCTCGCCTTGGCGCAGGCGCGGATGAGCCGGTAGCCGGGATCGGAAATCCCGGGGTATCCGCCGTCGGAACAAAGCGCGACGTCCTTGCCCTCTGCGAGCAGCGACAGCACCTTCTCGGTGACACGTTCCTCGTTGCCCTGGCGATACGAGAACATTTCGGCAGGGCGCGGTATCTCGAAATGCGTCAGAAGCTGCCACGTTCGCCGCGTGTCCTCGCAGGCGATCGCGGCTGCGCCCCTAAGCGCATCGAGAGCACGCGGCGAGAGGTCGGCGAGATTTCCGATTGGAGTTGCAACGACGTGGAGCATACACTACTTCGTGGGAGCCGTGTGGACTTCGATCTGCGGGAACGGAATCTTCACACCGGCCTTTCCAAGCGCGAACTTGACTTCGGTAAGCGTCGCCGCGGCGACAGGCCAGTAGTCGGCGCTCTTGACCCACGGACGGACGTTGATCTGCACGGCGCTGTCGTTAAGCGAAGCAACGGCCACGGTCGGCGCGGGATCCTGGAGAACGCCAGGCACGTGGGCAACGGCCTCACGAATCACATCGACTGCGCGCGTGACATCCTCGCCATAGTCAACGCCGACCTGGAGATCGACACGACGAAGGCCAAGTGTGTTGTAGTTGACGATGGGACCGCCCCAAGCGCTCTTGTTGGGGATCACGATGCGCTTGCCGTCGGGAGTTTTGAGGACGGTCGCCATCATGTTGACCTCGAGGATCGTGCCGGAAAGTCCTGCCACATCGACGAAGTCGTCAACCTTGAACGGCTCGTTGAGCGCGATCATCATGCCCGAGGCGAGATTGCCAAGCGACTCCTGGAATGCGAAGCCGAGGATGAAGCCGGTGACGCCGAGGCCGGCGATGAGAGGCGTGACGTTCACGCCGAGACGGCCGAGCACCATCACGATCAGAACAGCCCAACAGGCCTTCGTGACGACGGAGACGACGAAGTCCGCGAGAAGCCGCCCCTTGGCCTTGCCGCGCATAAGCGCCTTGCGGACCGCGAGAGAAATCAGTTTTATGGCGAGCCAGCCGACGAGCAGTATGACAATCGCGAACACGAGGTTCATCGCGAAGTCGAGACCCTTCTCAGTGAGCCACGTCGTAACCTGCTCGGCCATGTCCTTGCCTTCGCTGAACTGAGCGCAGACGGCGCCAGTAACCTTTTCCACCACAGAAGTTTCGTTAGTCATTTTTGTTTCCCTTTCTTTGAAATCGTCAGCGGTTCACCACGTCCTCCACCGCACGGCAAAGCTTTTCGTAGTCGGTACCGTCGAGGAGTTTCTTCAAGTCGAACTTCGCGGCGAGGGCGTCAAGATCGGCATCGCGCCCGCCCTGCTCGCGCAGGATGCGGAACTTCTCGGCGGCGACGATGCCGTTCTTAAGTTCCAGGAAGCGCCAGCTCGGGGAGCCGTCGGGATAGGCAAGCGCGATGTCACCCGCAGTCCAGCGGCTGTATGTCATGTCGTTGCTCGAGTCCTCGCCCCAGCTGTTGTAAGCCCAGCGGAGAAAGCCGTCAAGACCGCAGGCGGCCGGGTAGAACCCGCAGACGAACGCCTCGCCGGGACCAGAACTCATGAAGGTGTTGGGCCTCACGGGGCCGCAGCAGACGTAGTAGGTCGTGATCTGGCCCGCCTTGCGACGGTCGGCGACTTCCGAGAGGAACGGCTTGTCGACATGCATAAGTATCTGAGAATAATTGTCGATCTCGATGCCCTTGAACTCGCTGGGGCGGCGGTTGCCGGCCATCGCGATCTTGAGCCCGGGCGCGACGCGGCGCACGAAACTCGCGATGTAGGCGAGATCCTCGGGCGAACGCTCGTCCATCGAGATGTATGTGTTCTTGAGCCAGCCCTTCGACTCGAGGTGCTTCGAGAAATCCTCGAGGAACGCCCCCCAGTATTCGTCAAAGAAAGGACGCCCGGGCCTCGCCTCGACGCGGACCTTCTTGCCGTCGGCGTCGGTGTAGTCGACCTTGTAGCCCCACGGGCACATCGTGTAGCAGGCGATGTCGGGACCGAGCCCGCACTTGCGGCCAAACTCGACATACTGGTCGAAAATGGAGTAGTCGAACGTCCACTTGCCGTCGGCGAGCTTGCGGCGGCCGATCATCGTGCCGTATGCGTCATAGCACTGGTGGTTCCAGGGCTGGTCGACGAGCGTGACCGTGAGCGCCTTCTGGCCTGCGGACGCGAGCATTTTCCAAAGCGGCTCCATCGCGGCGTAATGCTCGGGCGAAAACGGTTTCACGCCGTTGACGCGCGCAACGGCCCATGGATGCTGCCAGAGGTCGAGGAAGTATTTCCACTCTCTCGGCGGCGGGAGGACGCGGTCGAGAACCTTCACCTTGAGCTGCCCGAAATCGTACTCGCCCGCCTTTGCGTCAGGTGCGGCGGTAATCGTCGCAAAGTGGAGCCCCGCG
>JAFYQC010000082.1 GCA_017547265.1 Kiritimatiellia bacterium
GATGCGCATGCGCACCATCTTGTCGTTGAAGATGTCTTCGTTGATCGTCGCATACTCCGGCATGAGCGGCGCAGCTGGCGCGTCATTGTGGTGGATGCAGCAGTCGCAGATGCAGCCATCAAGGCAGTCGGACATGAACATCTTACGGACTTCCTGCATCTTCTCGCCGTACCACGCCTCCTTCAAAGTCTGCTTGTTGAGGTCGCCGACGATGAGCATGTTTTCATAGTCGGCGTTCTCGACAGAGAGATAGCCCTCCTGCGTCACGCAGATCGCGTCAAAAGGAAGGTTGCAACCGCGGCGCGTCTCGGTATCGCACTCGCATCTGAGAAGATGCTGGATCTCCGGCATGTATCCGCCCTGATTGTAGACGAGCTTGAAGACGATCTGGTCAACCATGTCGCCGAACTTCTCGTAATACATGTCGCGCAGGTTCTCTGTGAAGCGCGTGAGGATGCCCGTCAAGTATATCTTGAAGTTCTTTCCGGACTCCTTGCGGTACTGGCCAAGGTACTTCAAGTGCTCAACTACAGTGTCAAAATCATCCTTGCCGTGGATGAACTTATAAAGCTCGCGCTCGGGTGCATTGACGGAGAACTTGATGCTGTCAAGCCCTGCGTCGATTACAGCGCGAATCTTCTCCGGCGTTGCGAGCGAGCCGTTGGAGGTAAGATAGACATACGTATAGCCAATCTTCTTCGCAAGAGCGATATACTCAGGCAGTTCAGGCACGATGAACGGTTCGCCGGTCGCATAGAATCCGCACTCGCGCGTTCCAAGCTCGTATGCCTGACGAAGCGCGCTTTCGACCATCTCCGGCTTCATCTTGCCTACCTTGCGCTTCATCTTCTGGTGCGCACAGAAGAGGCACGCGTGGTTGCAGGCATTGGAGAGTTCAAGAAGAAAGTTCGAGGTCGGGAACGGAGGGGTGAGCGAGTAGAGATTGGCGCGCCCTGCCTTTTTCATACGGACGCGATCCTGGAGCGTTGCCTCCTTGCCAGTGGCCTGCACCTGTCCTTTGGCGAAATATTCGCACGATTCAGGCTTATGGCAGTTTGCGCAAATTTGGTCGGGGCAGCAGCACTCCTTCTTGCACATGGGGGACTTGCAGGGAGAGTTTCCGCAGCAGTTATTGGCACAGGACATGGTTTGTATTCCTTTATCGTTAGTTAGTCGTTAGTAAATTTCATTCTTGCGGAATGAGGTTAATGATCTGCTTGATTGACATGCACATATCATCTGCCTCAAGCGCCCGATGGTTCTTAAGGATCGTCTCTGCAGCTTTCTGCATGGCAGGGAAGCCGCTACGTGTAAGCTGATTGGCGTAGATGACAACATTTGCACCGCGATTCCTGAACTCGTCTTCCGCGACAGAGTTAAACGAGGTCGGGACAATCACAAGGGGCGTTATGGCATCCTTGGCGCGGAACTTCTCAATGAACTCGAAGATTTCTGACGGATCCTTCTTGCGACTGTGAATCATGATAGCGTCGGCGCCAGCCTTTACGAATGCGACAGCGCGCGTGAGCGCGTCATCCATGCCGCGTTCAAGGATCAAGCTCTCGATTCTGGCGCAGATCATGAAATCCTTGGTCTTCTGCGCTTTCTTTCCGGCGGCGATCTTTGCCGAGAAGTTCTCGATAGTGTCCTGCTTCTGGGCGACTTCGGTGCCGAAGAGCGAATTTTTCTTAAGTCCGCACTTGTCCTCGATGATGATCATCGACACGCCCATGCGCTCAAGCGAGCGGACCGTGTAGACGAAATGCTCTGTGAGCCCGCCTGTGTCGCCATCGAAGATGATGGGCTTAGTCGTCACTTCCATTATGTCGTCGATTGTGCGAAAGCGCGAGGTCATGTCCACAAGTTCGATGTCGGGCTTGCCCTTGGCTGTTGAATCGCAAAGGGAGGAAACCCACATTGCATCAAACTGATAGGTCTTGCCGTCCTGGACAACCGTTGTCTTTTCGGCAATGAGGCCAGTTATGCCGCTATGGGCTTCTATCGCCGTGACAAGCCCCTTAAGACCGATAAGCTTCTTGAGCCGCGCCCTGCGCATGTCCGGCATCGATAGCTGGGCGCGAGCGTTGGCCTCGATTTTGTCATACTCGGCATTTACGGTGTAGGGAAACTCCACCAGCTCGCCACCGGACTCCTTGAGCAGACTAATTGTCTCTTCGCGTATCGGCTGTTGGATGCCAGTCCGCCAATCATCACCGTGAACAATGATGTCGGGCTTGAGTTCGGCAATTACCGTCTTATAGGATAACCCTTCTTGCTTTACGACGTGCGAAACGCCCTGTATGGACTCCACAATCTTCATGCGCTCACCGCACGACAGTAGTGGGTAACGCTTGTAACTCGCTACCGTCTCGTCGCTAAGGACACCCACTGTCAGTTCGCCAAGAGCCGCCGCCTTTTTGATAATGTTGATGTGCCCGCCGTGAATCACGTCGGTACTCATGCTCATAAAGACTTTTTTCATCAGTCTTCTACCCCCAATGTTTTCATGTAAAGCGCCTTGTTTACTTGCGGCGGCTCCTTCGGACGGCCAAGATCCTTGCGGGCACCTTTGGCGACCTTGAAGAGAATAAAGTTTGGCTTCTTCGGGAAGTCGTCGAAATATGCAGGCTTATACTGCGCAGACTGTTCTTCCATTGAGACAAGCCACTCCATGCCGCTTGCTATTTCGTCCACGCCGAGAGTCCGACCGCCGACAAACTGGTCTTGCGGAGATTGCAGGACATTGTAGCCCAATTCCTCGGCGATCTTCTCAAAATCTATCTTGCCGCCGATAGTCGGCTGACCACCGACGGAATCGTGCGCGGAATTGTTGAGAACGATATGGGTGAGGTTGCCGCATCCCGACTGACCGACTATTGCCATATTGCCCATCTGCATGATGCTCGCACCATCGCCGTCCAGGCAATATACCTTGCGTTCCGGCTGCGCCTTGGCAATTCCAAGTGCGATCATCGACGCATGACCCATAGAACCAACGGTAAGGAAGTCGCCTTCGTGCCCCTGCCCAAGCCGCTCCCGCGTCTCATAGACTTCGCGCGATATCATTCCCGTCGTCGACACAACAACCGCATTTTTCGGAAGCGCGCGCAAAACGCCCTCGATGACATCTTCGCGCTTAACATCCGAAATATCCGCTTCCTTGTTCTGCAGCTTGTATTCGGCAAAGAGTCCCTTGCGGACGATGAGCGCGACAGGGCGCGACTCGGCCTTGGCCTTCTCGATCATCTTCCGCGTCAGATCTGCCGCGGACTCGTCATCATCAGGAAGGATCTCGGTCGGGATGCCAAGTGTCTCGAAGAGCGAGACGGTGACCTTGCCCTGCTTGACATGCTGGGGCTCGTCCTTCACGCCCGGCTCACCGCGCCAACCAACGAGCAGCACCATAGGGATCGAGTAGACATCAGGGTCGGCAAGACTGCAAAGCGGATTGACCGCGTTGCCCTGCCCTGAGTTCTGCATATAGACAAGCGCGGGCTTACCTGTCGCCAAATAATGGCCAGCGGCAAATCCAACCGCCCCGCCCTCATTCGCGGCAATCACGTGGTTGTCACCACATGAGTCGGTGACATAAGCGCAAAAGCTCTTCAGCAGCGAATCCGGCACCCCGGTGAAGAAGTCAACACCCGCCTCTCGCAAACATGCGACAAAATTATTTACTTCTATCATATTAATACCTTTTTACCCGCCAAAGGTGGCCGTCATATTGTACTCACACCCTAAGAGAAAAAATCATTTGCCTCCCCCGCCATTATCCTTGTACCCAACAATTACTGACCTTCCCTTAAAGTGGTGCAGGTGTGTATCCTATCCACAAAGAGGCCGTCGGTGAGCGGTCGCACAATCCTAATCTGAAATAATTAGCACTAATCATCAAGTATATTTTGGGATTTAGACAACGAATCAATCAGCGCTTTGGCCGATATACAACCTCGATTTATTATTCTATATGCAACACTTCTAACAAACATACAGACAAATACAATAACCGCGAGCGCAATTAGATACTTCCAGGTTTCAGCGGGAATACCCATAATCTTTTTGTTTTCAAGATCATTAGGCAATGACACCAAGCTAACAACCAATGTATATGTTTGCCTCACATTCATCACCGCGGCAATTCCACCGCGTTACGCCAAACCATTTTTCATTCGCTCCCACACCCATCACGCCGCACCCAGCAAAAACAGCCCTTTCCTCAAGGTTGCGCTCGTGTGAGTCTCAGTACATCTGTCGCAGAATTTCATTGCTCTAAAGGCCTTTCGTGGTACGTATTATGCCACAACTTCAGCCCAATGTAAACGGCGGTTTCGGGAATGGCCGTTTCTTTACTGGACTATCCTCTTCTTCATTAGAACTGGAACACCAGCAACCAATGACTGCTCCTCGGGAAATGATTTCGTCACCATAGAACCTGTAGCGGCTAAAGAAATACTAAAACAAGATACCCTTCTCGGCAAGTGCCTTCTTTTTAAGAACTTTCTCCTGCGCCTCAACATCTATTCTAGCCTTAAGCAGGCTTTCATTCTTGATTGTGAATATCTGCAACTCTCTAGACAACCACTCCGACATTTGAGATGAATCGCCCTTTTTTTCTTTGCAGAACAGATAGAACACTTCGTCGCCAAATGTCAAATGCGCTGAAAGAGTCTTATTAACTCTACCAAAAGCGACAGGCTGCGTGCCAGAATGCAACCGTATCATCAACTCGTCGAGGTGCCTCTTGAGGAATCCACTTTTGAAGACGCTTCCCCGGACAAGCGCAAAATCAAATTGGATTCTAAACTTCTTAGACAATCGCTGAAATAATTTGAGAAATTCAATGTGAAGCGCACGATACTTTTTACCGTCACGAAGATTGCCCTTGCGTCCCTTATTCGCGATGCCAGTTTGCTTTTTTACCAACTCTGTGTATTCATCAAAGTCTGTTTGGCACTTCGTGATGGTTTTATCATTCATCACAGCCGAGCCATCCATTCTATCACTTATATATTTCTGAAAATCTTCAAACTCGGCATAAAGACCTTTAATGCGTTCTTCAGTCCATTTGCCACCATTAAAAAGGCTGTTATATTCAAACTCCGACTTCCATATCGGGCGATACCAGGCAGATCGATCAAGATACAAATTTGCAAGTTCTGAACCTGACGATTTCATCAAATAAAGTATGTCAGCATCACACAGATAACGAATAGTGGGGATTTTCGAGAACGACTTGCCGCGCCCCGAAAGACAATCCCTGCAAAACACATCATTTATCGCAAGGCCGTGAATATTAAGCGCAGAGACTATCGCTTCTCGCAGTAGATAAGCGTCAAAGAGAACGATGGGATGCCCCTGCAACCATTTCCGCTCTGCATCACGCGCATACACAACATTTTCCAAGACGCTTACAGCCGCCTTGCCATACACCACCTGATAGACATTTGAACCTTTATGATTCGGCTCGATTGAAACACTTCCCACCAAGCGATTGTAATCCACCCTTACAGTGTCAAAGCCAAGCAAATAAGAATCTCTCAACAGATAATCCAGTTTATCTACATCAATGACAGTAGAATTCAATATCTCAATCAGGCACGACAGAAATGACCGCATACCCTCGTCTCGCAAGATGCCACCAACTGAGGACTCATACTTGTATCCGCAAATGGCCCGCGCGAAGAATTCCCTTTGCTCGTCTGTCTTCAATGAAACGTCTAACCCCTCGCCAATGCCGATTATGGCACTCATTACTTCGTGCGGTTTCGCAGCATCTCCTCGCAACTCTATGCCTGTAAACTCCGCAAGAAGTTTTCGTTGCAAAACCTTATTGCGTGTAATCGCTTTCGCCAGGTCAGTATGTAATTGTAGGTATGGTGTCTTTGTGCAATCTTTAGAAGCAGTTCGATCAAGATAAAAATCTTCCCCAGTATGCGAGAACGGAGCATGACCGACATCATGCAACAAACATGCTTTTTCAAATATGTTCAGCCAGCCTTCAAATCGCTTTTTATCTTCAGAAGAAAGTTTCCTACATATGCTCTTCGCAATGCACCGGCCAAGGAAATACACACCAAGAGAATGGACAAAGCGATTGTGCGTTGACGACGGGAAGAGCGCCGTGTACCCCGCTTGGATTACATAGCGCAACCTTTGGAACATAGGCTTGTCGACTATGCCCTTAAGTATGGGCACTGGAATCCGAATATATCCATATATCGGATCCTTAATGCACTTTGTTTCTACGGCAGGAATCATGCAGCTTTCTTGGTTAAAGCGGCATACGCATTATCATCCATAAATGCCTTTAAAAGACGCACTGTAATTCGAGATCTGAACCGCCGCCACAGCATAGTCGAATCTACCCCCTCGCGCAACCTTATCCCTACACATGTCGCACCTTCTGTGATAGGCTCAAAATAATCTGTATAATCAGAGAAAAGCAACAGTTTGGATTCTCTTGCATAAACAAGCACTACATCCTCTTCTGCGTCTTGCACTCTAAGGACTTGCATAACACACTGCCCATAGCGACTAAGGCCAGCAAACATAACCTCGCGCCTATTCTCTCGTTCAAGAAGTTCTATTAGGGCATTCGCCGCAAGATCCTCTATATTGATGCGCATGCACATTTTTGTTTTCCTTTACAAGTTAAGTGGGCATTATATCAAAATAGCGGCAGACTCCGCAATAGGCTAGTGCGAATAATTTTATATGACATCTTTACTGCGGTTTGAAAAGGTAAACATGGTTTTGGGGAACGTTTAGTTCTGCAAAGGACATTGATTCTCCTAAGATGTGATTGATGGAGTTGATAATTTCTCCCTGCTATCATCCCCTAGGGGATGAGCCCAAAGGGTCAGCAACTGTAAATTTCATGCGAAATTTTCGGGCATTGTCTAAGAGCGTCGAATTCCATCCTTGCGCGTCAGCGCAGGGAAGAGATGGCAAGGAGGATGAGGGGGTGCGGGGGAGAAGGAGGAAGGGAAACCATCCCCCGGACACGACCGCTACGCGGCTTTCTTTCTTCGTCCGACATTGGCATTCTGTTTCGTCGACTCGGGCTCCGGCATCGGAGTGAAGCCGGGGTCCCGCGCGATTCTGTTCAGCAGCGACAGCAGCTTGCGCATGGTCGGGACTATCGCCCACTTGTGCGGATGTCCCTCCGCCCGCTTCTTGTGGTAGTAGCCGCCGAGGATTGCGTTCCACTTGATCGATGCGACTGCCGCCATGTAGAGCGCGTTACGCACATCCTTTCGTCCGCCCCAGATTCGCCTCTGCCATTCCTTTGTTCCGCTCTGCTTCTCCTCGGGAGCGATGCCGACAAGCCGGTTCAGCTTCCCGTCGGAGAGCGTCCCGATCTCCGGCAGGGAGGAAAGTATCGATATCGCCGTGAGGTCGCCGACGCCGCCGATTGTCGTGAACCGCTCCCTAAGGCTGTCCATGCGCTCGTTCTTCTTGACTGTGTCCAGGCAGAGCTTTTCCGCCTTGTCTATGATTCTGCCCGCGAGCCTGATCTGCTCCTTCAGCAGCGCCTTCATCTCGGGGTCGATCTCCGTTTCGAGTCGGTTTATCATGGCCGTGCGCGAGTCCACCATTGTCTGGCGGAACTTGGCCTTGCGCTTCAGTTCGACAGCCTCGACCTCCTGCGCCCCGAGGACTCGCACGCCGATCTTGTCGGCGAAGCGCGAGATGAGCGCGGCGTCTATCGTGTCGTTCTTGGACAGGCTCCCCTCCGCCCTTGCGAACTGCCGAACGCGCAGGGCGTCGGTGTACGCGATGGGGACGTCGAACTTGTGCATGAAGGCGATGAGCTCAAGCTCGTATCCGCCCGTCGGCTCCACGCAGACCGTCGCCTTGGCCTTTCTTGCGAGGTTGCGGAGCTCCCTGAACCCCTTTATGTCGTTGTCGACTTCCTTCGTCATCGGGCGAGACCCCTCCTTCTTCGCCGGAACGTAGATGTCGAGCGTTTCCTTGGAAACGTCAACTCCGATGTGCACTGTGTCTGAATTCATGCTATACTATCCTTGTCTGGAGGCTGAACCGGGAGGATTGACCCCGTCCCGAAACGCCTATACAACTGTTGAGCCTTTAGACGAAACGCGGCGGTGGGCTGAGCTGACCCGGAGAGTTATGCCTCTGGACCTAATAGAGCCTCGCCGCCGCAGGCCCGTCCGGAGAAGGCCTTCCCGGACGGGCCGTTCTGTCTGGACACTCGTCCAGTCGAACAGTGGGATAGTCTATCAAATTCCGATTAGACAAGACC
>JAFYQC010000083.1 GCA_017547265.1 Kiritimatiellia bacterium
GAAAGAACTTCTTTCGCTCTACCTCGGCCTTGAGCCGTTCCGTCCTCGCCCTGCTGCCTTCAACCTCTTCGCGAAGAAGCTTCGTCAACTCCGCAAGCGATGGGCCGTCAAGAAACTTGCGGCGCTCCTCCGGGTCATCGTAGCCCCATTCGGCAATCGGCCAGTCGCCATCGTCCTCTGGATCATCCTCAGTTCCCTTCAGCTTGCACTTCTTAAGCGCCTTCGTGAAGCCTTCAAGACCGGGGATTCCGCCAATGTCTTCCATCGCGTTTGTGCCGACGGTCTCGACGCACGCTATTTCGTCGGACTTCGGATCTGCCATTCGCCTTACTATTATGACCCATCCGTCGCCGTAGTCGTACTCGTATTCAATTACGTCTTTGGAACTGGGCAGCACATCTTCTATGGCATAGTCGTATGGATTCAACTTGTCGCTCGCATCCATGTCAAGCCGCCCTCCGAAAGGATCGCGGCAAGTGTTGTACTCGTTGCCAACCTTGTCGTGGAAATGCCACAGATGGTCGTGCTCGAAGCCGAACATCGCCTGCAACACATCGTGAAGGTCAACAAGATTGAGATCGCCCGGCAAAGTCACGACACGCTTGATCTTTGACCACTTCAGTTCCAGTTTGAGCTTGACTATCATTTGCTCTTTCTCCTAGGTTCAGATTTCAAGTTGTCCTTGGGCTTCGACGGTTTCATCCCCGCCTTTGCCCTCTGCTGCTTCTGCATCGCAGCCGTAATCAATATTTAGGCTATTTGATCTGCCCGCATGAACCAATTTCACATTCATTACTTTGCCCTTCTCTTACTTCCCTTTGGCCCTGGCTTGCGGGGGCGGCCGCGTCGTTTGCGCTTGTAATATCCTGCCGCAGTCTTGGCATCGGCCTTGGCACGGCGAATCAAGTTCATCTCCAGATGCTTAGCAATCCAAGACCTTTCTCTATCACTAATTTTATGGCCCTTGACCTTCTCGTGGACCATCCCAGCGACAAACGCGCTAATCGCGACGCCGTCTGAATCAGCCATTGACTTCAGCGCCGCACCTTCCTCAAGAGGAACTCTTATCACAATTGCATATGTTTCTGGATTAGACTGACATGCCATAGGGCTTGACACCTTTTCTACACAGCTGTGACGGTAGCTCCGCCATGTTTTGTGACTCTCGGTCGAGTTACGATTTTAACTGGCCGAGTCTCAATTTGCCTGTCAGTGGACTTGTTTGACCACAGAAACGCCTCGCCTGGCGAGAGCGCGGCCATTTCCTTATCCTGAACATTGGAGAGAGCGGTGATAGACTTCTGGATATGCTTCAGCCAAGCCGGACTATTGAACTTATGCATCAGCACGACGCTGCTCAACTCAATGATTTCCGTCGGCAGACTCGGCGGATCCTGACTTGCGATCATCAGGGAAACCCCTTTGTGACGCATCTCGCGGATAGCGGTCACGATGTTGTTTGTCAGGTCCTTGTTGTCCATGTATTTATGAGCCTCGTCAAACACGATGAATTTGTTGAATCGCTTGCCTGCGTATTCGGCAACACCGGAGAAAATGTTCAACATCACGACAAACAATCCAAGGGCTTCGTCCTTCTGGATGAATTCATCGCGCAAATCCACTATCACCAGTCGCCCCGGCTTGAGAACCGAGCGCAGTTCCGTCGTATCGTCGATGTACTCCTGCGCGAACTGGAAGCGCTGTTCGGCCAGGGCTTTCTGATTGTTCGTAAGCAGCGGTGAATTCTGCACCTCGGTCCTCAACGCCTCCAGCGAGAGACGATTCCGGATGCTACGCATGATCGAGTTGATCTGCTTGATGTACATCGAATCATTTCCAACCGCGCCAAGTAGGAATTGCCAATCCTTAACGCTCAACTCAGACGAGTTGAACGCTATCGGACGAACTTCGATTCCCGGATACTGCGCCTTGCGATCTTGCATTTTCGCCCTTGGGACGAGCAAGACAATGTCATCTACAGAAGTCGGCGATGCATGATACTGCTCAAGAAGCTTCTGCAGATCCGTTGCCTTGTCATTCGGCATGTTCATCGAGGTGAACTCGGGTGCATAGTCCATGCTCTCGCTGTAATGAAAGATCACGCCAGCGAGAGGCGACGGCAGGTGATTCACGTTCGGTATCTGCTTCAACACCATCTCTGCCATCGTTCCAATTGTATAGCTCTTGCCCGCGCCTTGGACTCCAAACAAGCTAATGGTCGTTGTCTCGGACAGGTCCAATGCAATGCGGCGACCATTGGCCTTTTGCACCCCCAACAATCCGAACTGACCCGGCGAGGCATTGCCTCCAACAAGAGTATCAAATTCAACAGATGGCATTGGGCCACTGGTCGATGGTGCGCCACTATCAATCGTCGACGCAGCATGCTCCGGCACCTCGACATTTGACGCCTCCCCGGACAAATCCGGAGATTCAACACCAGCCAACGCGATTCTCGCGGGCTCCTGCACTTCTGGTTCCACCTCCAATTCGCCATCGGCATGCTGTGGCTCCGAATCTTCATTGCCGTGGCTCACAGGCGGTGGGCACAAAGGCACGGGATCCATGCGGCGCAATGTCTCTTCAAGTCGCAGCGTATTCAAATCACACTGCTGGTCCATGATGTCGACGATCAGCGACTTGCCTATCGTGTAGCGCGTAAACCGATCGGTCACCTCCTTCTTGTGAGCCTGTTCCGCCGAGAAATTGTAGATGATTTCAAGCGGATCGAAGGACATCGAATATCCTTCGTCAAGAGACGCACAGAAGGCAAGGTAATCGCGCCGAATCAACGGATCCATCTGTCCAAAGCGGAATGCCCGCTCGATATAGAACTCCAGCAACTTGCGCAGCTCGAGATTCTTGACGGAACGGTCAATCCTGTCTGGGCCGGGCTGATATCCGATCTCGAAGTGAGTCCTGAACGCCTTTATGGAATGCTCAATCTGGGCAAGGACCTTCTCCTCAAGTGACTCCTGCATTACTCCAGTCAAGACAGTCCGGCACTTGACCTCTACCACATCAAAATGGATCTCCCGATTCTCGACATCCAGTCTCGCCAGCACAAGATCGGCGCGCTCCTTTGATTCATCATCCTGAACGTCAAACAGCTCCTTGTGCAAGTCGATAGGGACCAGAAACGCCCCTCGCAGATACCCCTTCTTCTCGAGCATCCGCTTGGTCAGGGCAAGTCCAATCACCTCAAACGCCTTGTTGTCGGTCGCAATCGCCTGCA
>JAFYQC010000009.1 GCA_017547265.1 Kiritimatiellia bacterium
GCAACGTCGGCATGTGGTCGCTCCCTCCATCTATCGCCCAATCGGTTCTTGAGCAAGTCCACAGTTTGCAAACTGTGAAATCTGTTGAAGCGGGGAGTTGTGTCGGTGGTGGAGTAAGCAGAGATCGGAATATGTTAGACATGAGACTTGGAGCGAACTATGCATAAAATGACTTTAATACAACGAGAGTTTGAAGCATCGCGACGGCATGAGTTCCGACCCATGCGCGGACATCCGAAATTAGTGGAACTGTCGCCGGAGAATGTTGTAAAGGCAGAGGCGAACATCCGAAATGATTCGGCCTACATCAAATCATCTGATGAAAATGCTGCCCCAAATAAAAATTACGGAGGCTCGACCGCATACTGGATGATGAAGTTGAAATCCGTTCTGATTGACGGAAAAAATGTTTCACCTCAGATATACAGGGAGTACCTATCCGAGACGGTTGCAGCTATCGATCGGGATAATAGCACCCATTTGAATTGTGATGGCGGGGGTCGCGAGGAGATGACGCGTAGGCTCCTTGAGTTTCCTGATAAAGAGCTCAATGAGATTACCAGACGGATGTACTTGGTAGAAGCACTGAGAAATCCAAGGACCACTAAGTACAGTTTAATCAAAACGCTCTCGGAACGAACGACAGCCAAAGGGGAGAAACATAATCCGCGTGTAAATCTTTCCTTCGCGAGCAAGTTCTGCCATTACGCCTGCTTCTACTTCTTTGAAGGGATGGAAGAGCAGGACAATTATTCGATATACGATAGCGTTGTTAGCAAGGTCTTGCCGTTGTACTGTTCGCATTTCAATATTCCGAAGTTGAGATGTGGAAATAAAGATTATGTTTTATACCAAGAAACCATAGATGCCATTATCAATGCTTCTGCTTCTGATGGTAAGTCTGGTGGGCCTATCAGCCGTAACGGCTTTGATCATCTGCTGTGGTATTATTTCAAAGGACGACAAGAGATGGTGGATGAAGAATTAAGGATTCTTCGCAGTCAGTCCCGAAAAGAGCGTGGAAGACTAAAAGGAGCAATAAAATGAAGCAGCATGTTCAGTCGATCAATTCTCGTCCAATGACAAGGGTGGAATTCAATACGTTTACCATTCGCACGCTGGTTGGATGGTACGAGCGGGGTTTGCTGAATCTTGAACCGGAGTTTCAGAGAAAGTCGGTCTGGAAGAAGCAGCAACGATCCAGGTTGATGAATTCCATCCTGCAGGGTTATCCACTTCCGAATGTGGCGATCTACAAACGGTATGATGAGAAACTCCGCTGTGTCCGTTACGATGTGATTGACGGTAAGCAGCGCCTTGAGTCCATCTTGCTTTTTCTTGGAAAACTTCGGGGCGAAGATTCGCGTTTTGAGGCGGCGTTTACAGATTGGCGTGACGGGAAGGAATATACCGTCAAGCAGTCTTGGCGAGAGATGTGCCCCAAGAACCAATGCCAAATCTTGAGATTTAAAATACCAGCCGTCTGGGTTCAGGGTGAGTTGCACGAGATACGTGAGATGTTTGTGCGTATCAATTCAACCGGCAAGGCCCTGACTCCTCAGGAAGTCCGCAACGCGAAGTACTTCAGTTCTGAATTCCTTCAACGGATGATTCCTCTTGCCAGACAGCTAAAGCGTAACTTCTTAGAAATGGGTGTCCTTTCTGAGAGTGAAATTCTTAGGATGAAGGATGTGGAATTTTGTTCGGAGCTGGTCCTTTCAGTCCTGCACGGAAGCGTCCTCGACAAGAAACGCGCGCTTGATCAGTCAATGACGGACGGGTTCGTTGACATGCGGAGACTTCCAAAGGCGATACGGGACGTGAAGGCGACGATCCGGTATCTGGCCAAGCTGCTGCCCGACATTCGCGCAACGCGATTCAAGAAACTTGCCGACTTCTACACGCTCGTGGTCCTGTTCGCGCGTTACTTGCGAGAGGGGAAGACACTGCAGAATGCCAAGGCGAAACGCGAGGCGGGATATCTGCTTGAGCGGTTCGGCGTTCTGGCGGACAAGGCGTACAAGTCGATCAGCGAATTCGACCGAGAGGCGGAGATTGATCCAAATGCGTTGGCGTATATCCAGACAGTTCGAGAGGGCGGCGACACTGCGGCACACCGTCGCGAGCGAGAGAGGATTGTGGAAAACATCTTGAAGAGTGTCTTTGACCAGAAAGACCGCCATCGCACGTTCACAGAAGTTCAGCGGCGAATCATCTGGGCAAATACGAAACGCAAGAAGTGTTACAGGTGTGGGCGTGAGTTGAAATGGTCGAACTTCGAGATCGACCATGTCTACCCCTACAGCAAAGGCGGCAAGACGACGATAGAAAACAGCGCAATCATCTGCAAGCGGTGCAATTGCAAGAAAGGCGCGAAGGTTTGAGGGTGGCGGTGGTATTGGGCTGCTATTCCTTAACGCGATGGGGATATCCATGGGATGCGTGAAGACCAGGCACTTTTCGGTTGTACTGAAGAATGAATTAAGGATTACGATTGGAGATGGGAGGCTACTTCCATGATTGGGAAGTGTACTTGGCGATATGCACTTGTTAATGGTGTTAAGACGGA
>JAFYQC010000084.1 GCA_017547265.1 Kiritimatiellia bacterium
ACCAGTACATGCTGAACCTGTAGCGGCGGACGCTTTGCCGAGCATCGGGCAAATTCCTCTGGGATTTGCCGCGATTGCGTATGCTATCCGAGGCCTCGCTCGCGTGCGCGCGCGAGGCTAAGCCCAACTGCTTTTTTTAGGTTAAGATCCCGGTTGTCAGGCTTGGCCTGGCGTTGGCGTGTGGGCTGATCCTCGGCGCGAGCTTCGCCGAAAGCTGCATCACCGACGACGAGTACAACCATGTCCAGAACGGCGGATCGCCGTTGCCGGGGACTACGACTCAGTCGGTTGCGTCGGCGCCAGTTACCATAGATGGCGTGACCTACACAGAATCGTCGCTTGGCCCCGTCGATCTGTTCACGAAGGGACTTTCGATCTTTATCCGCTGACACAGAAACAAACAAAGAAAGAATTAACACCATGAAGAATACACTCGGAACACTCTTCCTCGCACTTGCCCTCGCGCCACTTGCGCAGGCTGCGGCCCCTCAAGTCACCGTAACGTCTTTCCAGCAGGTCGGGCGTCGCGTCGAAATCACATATGACCTTGACGCGGACGGCATCGTGACGGCAGACATCGTCACAAACGACGTTAGCATAGGAGCGCAGCTCCTCACTGGGATGTATGGCGACGTGAACAAGGCGATTGCCGCCGGTACCGGCAAGAAGATATACTGGTCGCCTGAGGCATCAGTGAACACGACATTTCACAACGCCTATGCGAAGCTGACGGCCTGGGCGCTGGACGCGCCGCCGAACTACTGCGTGCTGGACCTCACCACCAAGTCGAACATCACATACTATGTCTCGGCGGAAGCCATTCCATTTGGCGTTGCAGACAATATCTACAAGACTGAACGCATGGTATTCAGGAAGGTTCCTGCCAAGGGCGTCCAGTTCCGAATGGGAACGCCGGGCAACACCTCGGCGGAAATCCCCCATCGCGTGACGTTCACCAACGACTATTATCTTGGAATATACGAGACGACGAAGAAACAGGCGAACCTCATCTGGAGTAGGGATTGGAACAATACGCCTGAAGACGACCCGGATTATTGGATTAAGCCTGTTGATAATGTCCCCATGACAGTCTTCCGTGGTTCAAGGACACACTCGCCGGCAAGCCAAGGCGGGACGTTGCCAGAAACAACTGGCGCCAATGGTTATCTTCGTCGCCTGGCTGACAAGACTGGCGCGGAATTGGACTTGCCGCTTGAAGCGCAATGGGAATATGCCTGTCGCGCTGGTTCAGCGGAAGCGTACTACTGGGGTTCGGATTCGGCTGATGACTTAGGCGATTATGCATGGTATGCCGCCAATTGTACGAATGCGTTGACGAACACGGCAGAGACTCATCCTGTAGGATTGAAGAAGCCGAATGCATGGGGTTTTTACGATATGTATGGCAATGTCGGCGAACGGTGCAATGACTATTATTACACGGGTTCGAATTATTCCGATGGGTCTGATGTAATTGAACCGTACGGATACATTAAAGGAGACGAGACGCAATCCACGCAACGTGTCGTCAGGGGTGGAGGTCAAGGGAGTTCTGCAACGAATTGTCGTTCTGCTGTGCGTGGCCAGTATTGGCCTGGTGAGCCTGGTACCGTACAATATTGCGGCTATGGATATCGCATCTGGATGCGTCCCCAGGCCTACGTGAAATAAAGATAAGGAGCAATCTCAATGGTGCACTTTCATTCTGCAAAGGCGGCAGTCGGAATGGCTGCGGCGTTGGTTGCGACTGCGGCATTTGCCTTTATGCCGCCCGTGGACGAGGCGGACGGATTGTCCGTCTCGTTGCCAGAATTCACCAAGGACTGGGAGCGTCCGCCGCTTGACGTCTCCGCGGGCATTGACTATTGCGTCGTAGTCTCCAACGGAAGCGAGAAAGCCGTTTCTGGCGTTCTCAAGTCGCACATGAACGGCGACTGGCGTGTTTCACAGGGTGAAATCGCGTTGACCGTGTCGCCTGGGGAAGTGCGGACGAATTCGTTTTCGGCCAAGGCGGTCGACCTTTCCCGCATCGAGAATTCGCATTATCCGATATGGGCCGATTTCACGGCGTCCAATGGCGGGCTTTCGCGTCCTCTTCGCGCGGTAGGCGTTTTCCGCGCGTCGAACGCGGCAAAGGAAAACTGGTCGCGCACACGAGAGCCGTGGGAATGGTTCATGCCCGACAAGAACGGAAACCTTCCGCAGGACGGCGAACTGTGGAAGGCCGAGATTGCATCTGACGATGAAGGCGAATGGGCGAAACGCGAGCGGTTGTGCCTGGAGACTCCGTTGGCCGTCTTTTCGCTGTCAGAGGGAATCAAGGCAAATGTCGGGATCGGCGAACAAGGCGTCACGGATGGCGTAATCATGTTCACGCAAGGCGGTCGCAGCTTTGCTTATCGCGGCTTTGCCGTCTGCGTCGGTGGAAAGCCGGTCGGCGCGGCAAAGGAAGGGCTGCGCTTCTCGCGCATCGAGACGCGCAAGGGAGAAGGTGACTCGCTGGAGGTCTTGCACTATCTGCCGGAGTCGGACGGAAAGGATGTTGTCCTTCGCGCCAATTTCTTCGCACAAGGCGGAGTCCTGCGGCTTGCGTGGGACATGCCGGGGACCGAGCGCTCGCCGGGCGGCGATCCTCGCTACACTTTTCTCCATGTCGGTCCTGGCTCAGAACTCGTTGAACGCGCATACGCCGGATTCGGCAATGTCTATGTGAGGCCGCGCAAGTTGATTCTCCGTGCCGGAGCAAACAAGCTTTCGACGCGGCATGTGGGCATGGACTATCCATGCGGAATCTCGGTCGTGCAGGCGACAGACATCTACCCCGACTACTTTCTCGTCCGCGAGGAAGGACGCGCCAGCCATCTCCTTGTGCACCACGACGCGACATTTTCCTTTGCAGTTTCGATATCCGGCGCTTTCGCGGCTGCTCGGTCCTTTGCGAATGTCGCTGGATACCGTCGCTCTCCTGGATATGAAGCGCTTGCCGACCGCATCTGCCTTGATGTCTGGTGGGGCGCGTATTCCAACAATACGGCGGCGATTCGCCGTTACGCGGAGTATGGAGTCACGAACGCTGTATATCTGCGGCACGGCTGGCAGCGTTGGGGATACGACAATCGCTTGCCCGATGTCTGTCCGCCATCCGGCGACGAGCAGAGGCAGCGCGACTTCGTGGAACTGGCGGCGACGGCGCGCCAATTCGGGATGCGCTTCGGCATACACGACAATTTCATCGATTTCTACCCGGACGCCGAGGGTTTCGATTACAATGTTATTCTCTTCAATCACAAGGGAAAGCCATGTAAAGGCTGGATGAACGGCAAGCACCATGCGCAGAGCTACTGGTTCAATTCCAACATGATCTGGCCGTGGCTGGAGCGGAACATGACGGCGGAGCGCCGTCTCTTTGCGCCTACCGCGCTTTTCGTTGATGTCTTCTCGGCCATGCAGCCATTGGACGGATATGACCGCAACGGTGTCTTCATCGACCGACGTCGTTGCGCCGAAGACTGGGGAAGGGCGTTTGACAAGGCGCGCGAGTTCATGGGCGTCGGCGACGCGCCAACTGTCAGCGAAGGTGGAACTGATGCGCTCATTGGGCATCTCGACGCGGGGCAGGCCGACCACCACTTGACGAAACAAGACGAACTTTGCTCATGCGAAGACGTCGAGCGGGTTCCGTGGCACGACATCGTCACGCACGGCAAGATGGCGCTTATGGGCGGAGGCCTTGAAGAACGCTATGCCGGGCGCACGCGCGAAAAGCGCCTGATGGCAGGATATGGCAGCGACGACTATCTTGAGACAACGGCCATCGGCGGGAGGATGCCGCTCTGCTCAGGCGACTTCGCGCGTGAAAGCATTGTTACCGACTGGATGCTGCGCGGCTGGTGGCAGTGCGTTTCTCGCTGCGACATGACGGGCTTTGAATTTCAGGATGGCAACATCCGCCATCGTTGCGCGCGTTTCGCAAACGGCGCGGAAATACGCTCAAACCGCGAGACGAACTCCACCTGGCGCGTAGACGGCGTTGAGCTTCCGCCCTGCGGCTTCTACGCAAAGGGTCCTGGGTTCGAGGGCGGCGTCGTCGTTCGCGACGGATGTCGCGCGGGCTTTGCACGAACTCCACAGTTCCGCTTCTTCGACGCACGTCCAATCTTCGACGATCCTGGGAGGGAGGGGCTCGTGCGCGCCTGGACGACGGATTTCGCCCGTCCATCCGAGCGGGTATGTCGCATTGGCATAGGCTGGCGTGTCCGCAATGCCGTGGCGGAAGACTATGTTCCGTTTGTCCATGTCGTTAGCGCAGCTTCCGGGAAGGAGAAGATCGCATTCGGCGGAAAGCTCGAGCTGCCGCTTGCAGAGACAAGGCGGCAGGGCGTAGAGGTACATGGTGCCGTTGTCGTCAATTTGCCCAAGGACATTGAGCCTGGCGAGTACGATGTCCGCTACGGCCTCTATCGAAACAACCGCAGGATGGAGTTTGATGCGGTGATGGACGGCGTAACGCGCATTATCGCCGGGACGCTGACCGTCACGCGCGGCGATTCTGGCGCGTTGGACGTCAAATGGACTCTGCCTCGTTCCGTAGACGACGTTGAGCGAGAGTTCGCGCGGCGGCTTGAGCGCAATTTCGACGGGCGGCTCGTTGATTTTGGCGAGGTGAAGACAGACGGAGCATTTCGCCTGACAACGGAGAAGGACTCGCTGACAGTCACGACGCTGCCCGGGTCGCGTCCGTTTAGGGCAAGATTCGACCTTGCGCGACTTGGTTTTTCGAATCGTCCCGTTTGCGGCATTCGCCGTGCAGGGAAGGACGAAGCAGCAGCGCCTATGAAACGCAGGGGTGACGATCTAGCCGTCGCCTTTGGCGAAGGCGAAGCGGCATGGACGATTTTGTTTAAGTAATCAACCTTCGAAGGAGTTGCAGATGTTAAGTGTTCTTGTCATTGCGGCGGCGCTGACTGTGGATTTCTCGAAAGAAGTCCGTTCAGCAAGGCCGGAGCTTCATTCTTCAGGTTTTAGCCCGCGCATCTGTTCGTCCTCGCAGGCGGATGTCGACGACGTCCGGTCGATGGGCTTCAAGATGGCGCGCACTCACGACTGGGCTCTTATCAATTCCAACGAGAGGGTCTGCGACAACCATCACGTCTTTCCGCTGAACCACCTTGACCCCAAGGACCCGAAGAGCTACCACTTTGCGCCCACGGACTATCTGCTCGGGCTTGTGCGCGAGAAATACGGGCAGGAGATATTCTTCCGGCTCGGCACGTCGATAGAGCATTCTGGGAAGAAGGTCCACTTCAACACGCTCATACCCGATGACTTCGACAGGGTTGCAGAGAACTTCGCCGCGACGGTCCGGCACTACAACCGCGGATGGGCGAACGGGTTCGAGTGGGGCATAAAGTACTGGGAGATATGGAACGAGCCCGACGGCGCCAACACCATGTGGTGCCTGCCGGAAGGGGATCTTGGCGAAGACGGGAAGAGGGATGAGCAAAAGGACGCCGAGCGCCAGCGCCAGTTCGTCCGATTCTTCGTGACGGTGCTCAAGCGGCTCAAGTCGGAGTTCGGCGACACGATCAAGGTCGGAGGACCTGCGATGACGTCGCTGTATCCGAACCGCGAGGACTACATGAGGGCGATTCTGCGTGCGTGCAAGGAGGCGAATGTCGCGCCTGATTTCATCTCATGGCACTTTTACGTGGAGGACTATTCCGTCATCGCTGATTCCATCCGCCTCGGACGGAAGATATGCGACGAGGAGGGGTTCCCGAAATGCGAACTCGTGATGGACGAATGGCATTATTTCTCCTTCAGCGACTACGACTGGCCGGACCTGCGCTCGTCCGATCCGGTGAGAAGGGCGAAGGCATGGACTGGTCCGCGCTCGCACAATGGAATCGACTCGTCCTGCTTCAACCTTGCGACGCTTTCCCGGCTCCAGACGTCGGATATGGACCTTGCCTTCTACTATGGTTGCCGACCTGAGGGGAGCTGGGGATACAAGGACTACAACAACGAAAAATACAAGGTCTTCTACGGACTCAAGATGTTCGGTGACTTTATGCGCGGCGGAGGGACAATCTGTCGTGGCGAGGTCATAGACCCAGAAGGTCCGGCTCTTCTGACCGCGCTGCCTTTGCGCAAGCCTGATGGAAAGTCGTTTCAGCTACTTGTCTCTGACTACCGAGTGGGCTGCGAAACTATCCAGATCGATGTCGCGGGTTTGCCGAAGGGAATGACTGCGAAGGGAGAAGTCCATGATGGCGAACACGATCTAGCTCCTGCGGATTTCGAATTCGACGGACACCGCCTTGTCATTAGAAAGGCAAAAGGTGCGAGCGCCGCCTATTGTTTTGAATTCTCCGCATGTGGAGACCTAGCATCACATGTCGATCCTTTCATAGGAACGGACACGGTGGGCCATACGCATCCGTCGGCGGCGTTTCCGTTTGGAATGGTGCAGGCAGGTCCCGATACGGGCACGATGGACTGGAAATACTGCTCCGGCTACCAGTGGATGGACAAGGAGATCATCGGATTTTCGCAGACGCACCTGAGCGGTACTGGATGTCCGGATTTGGGAGACGTGTCGATTATGCCGGTGGCAGAATCAAAATTGAAAGTTGAAAGTGAAAAGTTGAAGGTTGCTTTCGACAAGACGAGCGAAGTTGCAGAGCCTGGATATTATTCTGTGGTGCTAAAAGATCCCGAAGTCAAGGTCGAGATCGCCGCGTCGCCGCACAGTGCGATATATCGGCTAACAATGCTTGGCGATGGCCCGATGAACTTGCTTGTCGAGCCTCGGTCAGTGCTGTTCAATCCGCCCGAGTTTCCCAGACGGGAGCCAGAGCGGCTAGCCTTTGCCGTGGTGAAGGATGCCGAGGGAGGAATCAAGGAGATGTCTGGCGCGTATAGGGCGCACTGCTGGACGCGGCGAGAACTCGGCTATTGCCTTGCCTTCGACCATTCGGCTCGCGACATTGGCCGTGGCATTTATTCCTTTGACGTCAAGCGCGGCGAAACGATCGTACTGAAAGTGGGCCTCTCGGCAGGAGGCGACGTAGCCGACGGTTCAAATGGTGTATCGTTGGCGGCGCGCGCGAGGAATAATCTTGTGGCGGAGATTCCGGACTGGGATTTTGACACGGTAAGGAACGCGGCGCGGGCGGAATGGAACCGTGTACTTGGCGTGGCGACGATAGAGGGTACGGAGGAGCAGAAGAAGAATTGGTATACGGCGCTCTACCATCTTTGCCTCCAGCCCAACAACATTGCTGATGTCGGCGCGAAGCCGTTCTATTCGACGTTTTCGACGTGGGATACATTCCGCGCGGCGCATCCGCTATACACGATTCTTGCGCCGGAGAAGGCGGGGGAGTTCGTCGACTCACTGCTTGAGCAGGGACGGCGTACGGGGTATCTGCCGATATGGGCGTTGTGGGGCAAGGACAACCAGTGCATGATAGGTACGCATTCGATTCCCGTCATTGTCGACTGGTTCTTGAAGGATTCATTTAGCCACAAAGAACACAAAGAGCACAAAGACATTGCGTCCTCTGCGTCTCTCGGCACTCGCTCCGCTCGGCTTGGCTCGCTACAAATCGCGAGCCCCGCTTGCGCGGCGGTTACGCGTCTCTGCGTTAAAAAACAAAACGAATACTGGCTCGCTGCATACGCTCAAATCAAGGACACTCTGACGAAGCCGCACGACGGGCGCATCAAAGAGCGTTGGGATCTCTACGACAAATACGGCTACTATCCGTCCGACATTGTCAAGGGCGAAAGCGTATCGCGTACGCTCGAATGCGGATATGACGACTGGTGCGCTGGTGTGATGGCGGAGAAGATGGGGGAACGGGTAACGGGTAACGGGGAATTGGATAAGCGTCTGAAAGCAGATGCGGAGTTCTTCTTCCGGCGGTCGGAGAACTGGCGCAATGTGTTTGACCCCTCGATTGGCCTCGTGCGCGGAAAGACGACGACTGGAAAATGGCGCGATCCGTTCGATCCATACGAGATGGGGCATGGCGCAGAGAACGACAACGACTTCACGGAAGGCAACGCCTTTCAGTATACATGGCATGTGATGCAGAATCCGCAGGGGCTTGTCGACGCGATGGGCGGACGCGAGTCTTTTGTCGAGAAGTTGGATTCGCTTTTTTTGCGACCCGACAAAGTGGAAGGTGCCGAATGTGTGGTTGATGTCACTGGTCTTATCGGGCAGTACGTCCACGGCAACGAGCCTAGCCACCACGTCATCTACTTCTACCCGCAGGTGGGCCACCCCGAAAAGGCGGCGGAGCGCATCCGCGAGGTGTTCGACAAGTTCTATTTGCCGAAGCCGGACGGTCTCTGCGGCAACGACGACTGCGGACAGATGAGCGCGTGGTATCTTTTCTGCGCGATGGGCTTTTATCCCTTCAATCCTTGCGGAGGGGAATATGTCATCGGCGCGCCTCAGGTGCCGAAGGTGACGATTAAGTTGGTAGGGGCATCTCTCCGAGATGCCCGCGGTCGCGTCGGAGACGCGACCCTACCAGGTGAGTGCAAAACTTTAACAATCATCGCCCGCAATCTCTCCCGCGAGAACAAGTACGTGAAGTCGGTGACGCTGAACGGCAAGCCGATAACGGGCTGGAAGATTCGCCACTCCGATATAATGGCGGGCGGCGAACTGGTGTTTGAAATGGGGGCGAATCCATGATTGCGTTGCGAATGTCTGGATTTGTCGTTGCGGCTCTTGCGCTTTCGTCGCCTGCGCAAGAGCCTGTCGACTGGGTGAACCCGGAAATCGGGAACATCAGCCACATGCTTGTCCCGACATTCCAGACGACACAATTGCCGAACGGGATGCTGCGCTTCATCCCGCCGTGCAGGTCGTTTGTAGACGACCGTGTCGGCGATCTGCGACTTGTTGTCGCCGGGCATCGCAGTCCGGGGATGTTCCTCGTGCATCCGCTGTCCGAGACGGGGAAGGATCCGTTTTCTGAGTGGGACTGCACGTTGGACCAGCTGCACGGCATGCCGTATCGCTGCCGGATGTTCATCGACTCGGAACAGACCTCCTTCGATCTTGCCCCCTCGCGTCGCGGCGCGCTTGTTTCGTTCGGCTTTGAACGTCAGGACGGTTCGGCGACGCTGGTGTTCTCGCCGGCGGACGCACATGGTCGGATGGCATGGGACGGCAGGGCATTGTCGGGCACTGATGTCTTTATGGGGGTGACGGCATATCTGCATGCCGAGTTCGATGTTCCGCCAATTGACGTAAAAAGCGACGGGAAGGGCCGCGTCGCGCTTTTGTTTGGCGATGGAAGTCGGACGGTTAGGATGCGCTATGCATATTCCTTTATCTCGCCGGAGACTGCGGCGGCTGCCTTGGCGAAGGAGATACCAGACTGGGACATTGATTCGCTGGCGGCTGTTGCGCGGAGGGAATGGAATGCAAAGCTCGGGAAGATCGAGGTGGAAGGCGGCACGGAAGCGGAGCGTCGTGTCTTCTACACGGCGCTGTACCGTTGTTACGAGCGGATGGTGAACTTCACGGAGGACGGCCGTTATTTTGGCTATGACGGCCGCGTACACGATGCTGGGGGAATTGACTACTACAACGACGACTGGACTTGGGATACGTATCGCGCGGCGCATCCGCTCATGTGCATTCTCGAGCCGACGGCGGAAGGGGCGAAGCTGACGAGCTTTTTGCGCATGGCCGGGCAGAACAAGGAAGGATGGGTGCCGACATTTCCGCAACTGCCGCAAGACAGGCATGGGATGAACGGGTTCCATCCGCCGGCGATGTTTCTCGACGCACGCGTAAAAGGCGTCAAGGGTGTCGACTGGAAGGCTGCGTTTAGGGCGCTTGCGCATACCGAGCGCACCTCGTCGCGCCTGCCGTGGTTTCGCGGACCGCGCTGTGCCATTGACGACCAGCATGACCGTCTCGGCTATATGCCGGCGATTCCCGAGAAAGCGGACGGAAAGGGATGGGTAGAGGACTGCGAGTGGCCTGCGGGGGTGAGGCGGGACGAGCGCCGCCAGGCGGTCGCCGTTACATTGGCGTATTCGTACGATGCATGGTGTCTGCAGAAGCTGGCGGAGGAGTTTGGAACGGCTGACGACGTCAATGAGTTCCGCGAGAAGTCGCAGCGATACAGGAACCTCTGGAATGCCGACATGCAGTTCTTCCATCCACGGGACAAGGAAGGCAACTGGCTGCCGATTGCTGACTATCGCATGGCGGGAGGTCAGGGCGGACGCGACTACTATGACGAAAACAACGCATGGACCTATGTCTGGGACGTGCAGCACGACATTCCCGGACTGGTCGCACTTTTTGGCGGAGCCGAGGCGTTCGAACGCAAGCTAGACAGGCTTTTCAACGAGCCGTTCCCGTGCGAACGCTGGAACTTCATTGCAAAGTGGCCCGATTCGTCTGGCATGATGGGGATGTTCTCCATGGGCAACGAGCCGAGTTTCCACATCCCGTATCTATATTCCATGATTGGGCGTCCGGAGAAGACTCAGAAACTCGTGCGCAAGATACTTAAGGCCTGGTTCCGTGACGACATGATGGGCATGTGCGGGGACGAGGACGGCGGCGGCATGAGTGCCTTTGCCGTGTTTTCCATGATGGGTTTCTATCCAGTTACCCCGGGGAAGCCCGAATATCAGTGGGGCAGTCCTGTCTTCAAGAAGGTCGTCATACACCAAGAGTCGGGGCGCGATTTCGTCATCGAGGCACCAGATGCAAGTGAAGACACGAAGTATGTCCACGGCATTGCCATTGACGGCAAGGCGCAGACGAATGCCGTGCTTTCTCATGCGGCGATCGTCTCTGGTGCTCGTGTCAAAATTCAAATGTCAAATCGCCCGTCGCGGCACTTAAAGCCATGATATCGAAATGATTGAAAATGGGGCTGACCCTTCTGTATAAGCTCTACTGTATATGCTGTAGCGAGCAAAACCGGAATGTGGAGTATGCTCTTCTCCTGTCTTCTCCTGTTCTTTGTGGCCAATATCTTTTAGGTTGAATGTCTGGTGAAGAGGCATCGGATCCCCTCACCCTGACGCTGGGTTGCGGCTGGGGTGACGAAATGAGAATCATATGCGGAATTCTTTCAGATTCGACGATTAAGGTGTGGCGGTGTTGAATCGCATCGAGAGCCAAAATGTACTGAATTTTGATATTTTGGCTCTCGATAAATGTATTTTGCGGCTATCCATTGCCAAACATGTCCATATATGATATATTATGGCTCACAAGACAAATTGGAGAAGGAGGTTCCTATGATTGGAAGGCGAGCTGAAATAAAGGCATTGAAGGCCGCTTATGAGTCGTCATATTCGGAGTTTGTTACAATTTATGGCCGTCGGCGCATAGGCAAGACGTTTCTGGTAAACGAGGTGTTTGGCTATAAGTTTGCCTTTCACTGCGCTGGACTCAAAAACGAGGGAATGGCTCGCCAGTTGGAGAACTTTCGCTTTTCTCTTCGTCTTCATGGACACGATGGATGTCCAAGATTGAAAAGCTGGCTTGAAGCGTTTTTTGAACTCGAACGGTATCTTGAAAGTCTTCCGGCGGGCCGCAAGGTCGTGTTCATTGACGAAATGCCGTGGATGGATACGCATAAATCAGGTTTTCTTGCCGCGCTGGAGGGGTTCTGGAATGGGTGGGCCACATCGCGAAAAGACATACTTCTCATTGCCTGCGGATCGGCGACATCATGGATCGTTCGAAAGATCAACCGCAACCGAGGGGGGCTTCACAATCGTGTCGGCGTTCGCATAAAACTCTATCCGTTCACGCTGGCAGAATGCGAAGAATATGCGAATGAGCGGAGACTAGGGTATGACCGCATGAATATTGCAGAATGCTACATGGCGCTTGGAGGCGTCGCCTATTATTGGAACCAGCTGGAGAAGGGCAGGAGCCCCGCGCAGAACTTCGACGTGCTTTTCTTCGGTTCCGGGGACGGACTGCGTCTTGAATTCGATGAACTTTATTCGTCTCTGTTTAGGAATCCTGAGCCGTATATGCGGATAATTAGAGCCTTGGACAAGCGGCGGTCCGGGCTTACCCGCGACGAGCTGCTTTCCGAAATCGGATTGAAAAGCGGTGGCGGGAAGTTCTCAGAAATGCTCGAGGATCTTGAGGAGTGTGGCTTCGTCGGGGCGTTTCGTCCGGAGAGCGGAGTGAATGGTACCGTATTCAGGTTGGTGGACAACTTCTCGCTTTTCTATCTTCAATTTGTGAAAGACTGCAAGTCAAGGGACGGAGACTACTGGACATCTTCTGTCTCGTCGGAGGTAAAAAACGCCTGGCGCGGGATTGCCTACGAGCGGCTTTGCCTTTCGCACATACCGCAGATCAAGGCGGCGCTTGGGATATCAGGCGTTCACACTGATGTGTATTCAATGCGGACGGAGGCAGAGGGTGCGTCTAGGGGTGCGCAGATAGATTTGCTTATCGACAGGAAGGATGGAATTGTCAATCTCTGCGAGATGAAATATTCTCGTGGGGAGTACGCGATTACCAAGGAAGAGCATGATAAGCTCATGAACAGGATGGAGGCATTCAGCCGTAGCGCAGGACGCGGCAAGTCCGTCCACTTGACAATGGTTACGACTTGCGGCCTTTCGCACAATATGTATTGGAACGACGTCCAGTCTGAAGTGACGCTTGATGACTTGTTTATCGGATTCCCTCGCGCTTAGCTGGTTTGCGGTTGGCGGCAGCGCAGGGCGGCGAAATGTGGTCTGAGTGCGGTAGCCCACTTGACGTCATGGAATAAAATATATACAATACGTATATCTTTTTGAAAGGAGGAGATCGTATGTCAATCACAAGCGTTTTCATAAATGGGGGGTCGCAGGCGGTGCGCATACCCAAGAAATTCCGCTTTTCGACCAACCGAGTGAGTGTTCAGCCGATGAAAGGCGGGCTGCTCATTCTCCCCATGGCGCAAAAGCCGACGCTCGAGGAGTTTTTCGCGAAGTGCGACGAACTCGATGCTGACGAGCGCGAGTTCCTGTCCGCGTGTCGTCGTGGCGACAGGCCTCAGAGGAAGGCGGTGTTTGGATGAGGTCGCGTAAATACCTGCTCGACACGGACACATTCAGTTTTGTCGTGGACGGACGGCATCCAGAGGTTCGCCGCATGGTGGCCGGAAAGCGGAGCGAGGTGTCGATTTCCGCGCTTACCCTTGCCGAGGCGATGTTCGGGGCGAGAAAAAAGCGTTCGCATAGGCTTGAATCGCTCATAGAAATGTTTCGCGAGATGTTCCCCGTCGTTCCGTGGACAGAGGACGCGGCACGCGCATACGCCGACGTCAGGGCCCGTCTTGAAGAATCGGGAAAGCCAATTGGCGACATGGACATGCTAATCGCCGCTTCTGCGATTGCTGGAGGATTTGTTCTCGTCACGAACAACGTCCGACATTTTCGGCGCATAGGTGGACTTGCTGTCGAGAACTGGGTGAAATCCCCCTAAATCAAAAGGGTCTGAATTTTGCGGGGACAGGCCCCGCGAAACGCTGATTTTTCAGGCCATTTGCGGTTGCAGCCCCATCGCAAGCATGGGAAAGGGGAGTGAAGGGCGGTAAATTGAGAACGAGAAATATGACCGAATGAAAATTGAAAATATGACCGAGTGTAATTGACGAATATGACCGAATGGAGTTGATTTGCCGTCGAGAAAAATGGTAAAATGTCGGCCTAAGGAGGTTGAAAGATGGAGATAGCAGGATATAGGCCTCGTGTCATTGATGAAAGGCTCGAAATGTATCTTCGTACCTTTGGCGCAGTCTGCGTTGAGGGTCCGAAATGGTGTGGAAAGACATGGACTTCGCGCAGGCATTCCGCAAGCGAGTTTCTTGTTGCATCGCCAGCCAAGAATTTTCAGAACCGCAAGCTTCTTGAAATCGACATCAACGCCGCTTTTGTCGGAGCAGCACCGCATCTGATTGATGAATGGCAGGAGTTTCCAGAACTTTGGGATGCGACACGCGCTTATGTGGATGAATCAAAAGAAAAGGGCAGATATATCCTTACAGGGTCTTCTACGCCGAAGCGCAAGGGGGTGATGCATAGCGGGACTGGACGCATTGCGTCGCTGCGGATGCGCCCCATGACGCTTTGGGAGAGTGGCTACTCCGAAGGACTTGTGTCTTTCCGCGCCCTTTGCGAGAACCGGTTCGATGGCGTGGTGCAGGGAAAGACGCCTGAGTTGATGGAGATTGCCGAGTGGATCGTACGAGGCGGTTGGCCGGAGTCCGTTGGAATGCCAATCCAGGATGCAATGTCGATCCCGAGGGAATACATAAAGCAGATTGAGACAAACGATATCCACCGCATTGACGAAACGCAGCGGGACGTCCACAAGGTGGACCTGCTGCTTCGGTCGTTGGCGCGAAATGAGTCAACGGCGGTTTCGTTGTCGACGCTGTGCGGCGACATCACGGAATTTGACGCGGAGACTGTTGATTCGGATACCGTTTCCTCCTATCTTAATGCCTTGTCGCGGCTTTTCGTCATCGACAACCAGAGGCCGTTTCATGCGAATGTGCGATCAAAGGTCAGGGTCAAGCAATCTGAGAAGAGGCACCTTTGCGATCCCTCGATCGCTGCTGCGCTGCTGAAGATGACGCCTGAGAAAGTTGTTGGCGACATCCAGTTCATGGGTTTCCTGTTCGAGTCGCTCGTCGAACGGGATCTTGCTGTCTACGCCGAATGCATGGGTGCGGAGCTAATGCATTATCAGGATTACCAGAATCGGGAGATCGATGCGGCCATCGAGATGGAGGACGGCGAGTGGGCCGCGATTGAAATAAAGCTTGGCACCAGACAGGAGGATGCTGCGGCAAAGGGGTTGATTGAACTTCGCGACGCGATGGCGGCGGAGAAACGCGGCAAGCCGCCCAAGTCACTCATTGTCATTCTCGGACATTCAGGGGCGGCCTATCGGCGAAACGACGGTGTGCTCGTATGTCCGATTGGATGCCTGAAGCCATAGATTGAAAATGGGCTGACCCTTCTGTATAAGCTCTACTGTATATGCTGTAGCGAGCAAAACCGGAATGTGGAGTATGCTCTTCTCCTGTATTCTCCTGTTCTTTGTGGCCAATATCTTTTAAGTTGAATGCCTGATGAAGAGGCATCGGATCCCCTCACCCTGACGCTGGGTTGCGACCGGGGTGACGCACGTAGCTGAATTTTGGTATAATTCACGGCATGGAAATGAAACTTGATCGCAGAGGTTTTTTGCTTGGGAGCGGCGCCAGCGCAATGCTGGCGGCCAGTGCCTCCGCCGAAGGCGTTGGAGAGGCGAGTGATCCACTACATGGAACAGGGGGCGCGCCGTTATGCGTCGGCGAGCCTTGTCTGCAGGCACCGGGCGAAACGACGATGGGCGTGAGCTGGGCTGTGTCGGGGCTATCCAAGGGCGTGGTCGAAATCGCCGACAACCCGGAAATGCGAGGTTCGCGTACGGTAAAGTCTGGCGGCTACGGCCTCGTGCCGATCGACACCGAGGCGCTGCAAGTCCGCATCGAGAATCTCAAACCCGCAACGCGCTACTGGTATCGCACTGTGACGACGCCGTTCACCGACTATCGCAACATATATGCCGCGAAGCTTGGCGAGCCAGTTGTCGGGAAGGTGCATTCGTTCACGACGTTGGGAGCTGCCGCAAGGGGGCATTTTTGCGTAATCAACGACACGCATGCGAAATGGAAGGCCTTTGAGCTCGCGGTGAAGAAGGTGAAGGAACTCGCGCCGACGGCTTTGGTCTGGAACGGCGATGCGACAAATACGACGCAGGACAAGGCGACGGCAGTGGAGATATTCCTGAATCCGCCCGTCCCTTCCCGCGACTACGCGGCGGACATCCCGACTCTGTTCGAAAGCGGCAATCACGATTTTCGCGGCAGCTGGATATCGAAGAAGGAGGAAGTCGTCCTTCCGCGCCATCCGAGCGAGCGGCGAAGCGACCAGTGGGATCTCAAGTGGAACTTCGCCGTCCGCCTCGGGGACATTGCAATGATCGGCCTCGACACCGGCGAGGACAAGCCCGATGAGCATCCAAAGTGGTTTGGCCTTGCGAACTTCGAGCCCTATAGGAAGGCCCAGGCGAAATGGCTTGCCGAGCAGTTCGATCGTCCAGAAATTTCGTCGGCGAAGTTCAAGGTCGTTTTCTGCCATATCCCGCTGTTCGCGGCCGTAGACCATCCGGATTATCCGCATGATGGCGTCAAGATCGATCCTGACGACTACGCCTATTGGTCGCGCGAGTGTCATGACCTCTGGGCGCCGATCCTCGAGCGCAACAAGGTGAATGTTGTCATCGCTGCTCACAAGCATCGCTTTCGTTACGATCCGCCCGCGCCAGGCCGCAGTTGGGCGCAGATTGTCGGCGGCGGCCCCGAACTTGGGAATTCTAGCGGCAAGTCGGACGAAGGGCGGTTCCCAACGGTCATCGAAGGACAGGTGCAGGACGGCCAGCTGACGCTGCGCGTCCACGACGTCTGGCGTGATCGGGTGGTGCAGACAATTATTGCAGGAATGGATTTGACTTGAGCTCGCGGGCGATTGTCGTCTCGATTCCGTGGCCGGGAACTACTATTGTATCTTTAGGAAGGACTTTTAGTTTTTCGAGCGATTCCTGAAGCGTCGCCATGTCGCCGCCGGGGAAGTCGGTTCGCCCGACGGAACCGCAGAAGAGCGTGTCGCCTGAGAAGAGGGTGTCTGGCTTGCCGTCGCCCGTCATGAAGAGATAGCAGCAGCCACCAGGCGTGTGGCCGGGCGTATCAATCACCTCGACCGTCGCCGTCCAACCAATGCTTGTCATGAACGCTCCTAAGTCTTTCGCAGACCTGACATTCTTTAGCCCCGTCACCTGCGGGTAGTCTGGTGGAAACTGGTTGAAAGGATGAGATATTATCTTCGCGTCTGCGTCGCTGATAAAGACAGGAAGATCGGGGTACACCCGCTGGAGTTCTGGAATCGCGCAGATGTGGTCGAAGTGCGCGTGAGTGAGAAGGACTGCCGCGAGATTGAGTTCCTGTTTCTTGAGCTCTGCGCGTATGTGCGTCGCATCGGCTCCCGGGTCTACGACAATCGCCTTGCCGTTTTCACTCAAGATGGAGCAGTTGACCTCAAAGGTTCCGACTTCGAAGGTTGTGCGGTTCATGTCGTCTTCTCCTTTTTTGCGATGCTTGCGACTGCCTTGCGCGCCGTTGCGAAGGCGAGAGTCAAGTTGTAGCCGCCGGTCGGACCGTCGATATCCATGACTTCTCCGGCGAAGTAAAGTCCAGGCACGATCTTCGACTGCATCGTGTGCGGGTCGATCTCTCTCGTGTCAACGCCGCCAATCGTCACGATGGCTTCCTTAAGCGGCCTTGGGTTGATTTTCTCAATGCGCACCGTCATGCCGTTGAACGACGCTTCAACCGCAATCCCCGTTCCCCCGTTTAGATGCTCAATGAAGCGCTGTGCGTTGTAGATCGCAGCGCCGGAGAGCCCGAACGACTCGCAGTCGATTTCGCCGCGATACTCGAAAATCGTCTTGCCCGATGCATCGAGCACCTTCGTCGCACCGTCCTCGAAGCGGCGTCCTGCGAGGCGCGTCACCTTCGGATCGCGCGTCTCGAGCCCGATAAGCCCAGGGCGATACGGAACGAGAGAGTGCCCGAGCGATTTTGCGAAGTTCTGTCCGTCGCCGACTGAGCCGGTCTTTGGGTAGCTCACGCCGCCTGTTGCGATAAGGACATTCTCAGCCCAAAGTGTAAAGTTCTTTGTCGAGACGAGAAAGCCGTTCTTGAGCGGCTTGATCGCCGTGACTGCGCAGTTCGATAGGATCGGCACTTCTTCGTCGCGCAATAGGTCTCCAAACGCATGGACTATCGTCGCTGCCTTTTCGTCGGCGGGGAAAAGACGTCCGTCTGTCATGCGCTTTGTCCTGACGCCGAGCGACTGGAACCCGCGGCAAATCTGTCGCGGGGGGCATTCGCGCACCGCCTCCGCTACGAACTCGGCGCACGGCCCTTCGCCCAAGTCGCGGAGAAATTCGTCGGGCGAGATGTCCTTAGCGAAGTTGCAGCGGCCGTTCGCCGTCATCAGCACCTTCGAGCCGAGTCGCGCCTTGCGCTCGATCACGACACAGGGGATATGTCGCTCGGCGGCAACCGCAGCGGCAAACATTCCCGCTGCGCCACCTCCTACGATGGCGAGCTTTACCGGCCTGTGTGTCAGTGGTGCGTGAGTTGTCATTGCAGTCTGATGACTAACGGCAGCTCCGCGCCGTTAGTCATGAATGAAATTGGTTCTGATGGTTCGGACTCGTTCCCGTCCGCATCGAACGCCGTAATTGAGGCGATGTACGACGAATAGGGAGAAAGCCCTCTTATCGTTGTTGCGTTGCCAGTCGCGAACACTGTCTTGACGAGGTTGGTCGATACGCTTGAGGGAGAGTAGTCGCGAACGAAAGCGAGGTAGTCAATCAGTATTCGTCGTTTGCTTTGTGATGTGGTGTCAGACGGTTTGAGGATTAGCATACTGTTCGTGGTGATGTTGCCCAGAGGGATTAGATATGGGCTTGTGGGGAATTCATGGGTAAGTTCATTCGTGATGGATGAGCTTGCAGTGTTTGTTATGTTTGAGACAGTGATTAGGAGCCCCCATGTTCCAACGGTGTCCGTGTGATGCTTTTTTGCAGAAACAAGCATGGAAACGTTCGCTGTTTCGTTGAGTGCTTCGCGAATGGTGGAAAAATCGTATTGAAGATAGCCTTTGTAATCAGTGCTGGAGATTTGCACAACGCCGGTTGAATTCCCCGCCGCATAGATGTTGGTCCCCGAAAACGCTGGATAGTAATCCATTTGTAAATTGTCTTTGTCAAGGCATCGACTTGCATTCGTGTTTTTATTTGTTAATGCCATGAAGTCATATTCGTCAAGCATTGTGCTGTATTCTTCTTTCCGAACAACCTGTGACACCTCAATCTTGTTCGACACGGCATTTTCTGGGTTCTCCCATGAAAGGTTGCTGCGTGTTCCCTTAATCTCGTCCGATTGCAGATTTGTAGGCGGCTCGATTAACGGCACGCCGGAAATGACAGCAGATTTCAGGTAGATGTTCCCACTATTTCCAGAGGTTGTGGTGATGGTAAACAAACGTACTCGTGACGCTGCTTCCCAGTTCGCAACAAGATTCGTTTCGGTGTTCCTTGGGATATTGCTGAATTCACAGTGGGGCGCTGGGGATTCGTTCAAAAGTGCAAGTGGAGAAATAACAAGATTGCGATTGCATGCGGGAGTCAGCGATACGCAGACTGTTACTGATGTTACTGCGAAATTGAATTGCTGTGACTTTATGGATGAGTTAGGACTTGCAATGTAGTGGCCATTGTTGCCACTTTTGACATTCGTGTATTCCCATCTTGCAGTGTTTGTCTCGTTCGTAAGCAAGTCGTCAAATTTGACAATCATCGTTTCGGCGCAAAGCGGCGGGACGATGATTGCGAAAGCGGCGAATGCGACGAGGTGTTTTCTTGTACTCATGGCAGCCGGAAGTCGACTCCTTTCTCCTCGAAGTAGGCGTTGAACATGACTTTCGCGGGGATGTCGAGCCCAGCTTGAACGACGAGCTCGTAGCCGCATGCGTCGCGCAGCCGGTTTGCGATCAGCGCGACTACGGACTCACGCAGGTTCTTGGCCGAGAGAAGCGCGAACTTGTTGCAGTCCGCGGCGAGCTGGACGATATCCTCGCGGTCAGCCTTCCCGTCCTCGCGGTTCTCCCCGAACACGCGTTCGACGAGCGTCTTCTTTTCGACAGATGCGCGCTGGAGGAAATGGTCTATGGAAATAATCTTCGGCGGAGGGAGCGTCAGCGTAATGGTCTTCGCGGCTTTGTCGACGATCGGTGTCTCGGCCTGTGAGAGATCATAGCCCGCCTTGATGGTGTAGACGGTCTCGCGCACCGTGTCTGTCGAGACAGTCGAGTCGATATGCACGACCTTCCAGACGATCTTGCGCGTCGCGAGTTCCGCGATTGGGGAGTTTTCGCTTACGACGGACGAGGCGAAGGAGATGGCCCGGCTGTCCCGCCATGCGAGTTCGACGAAGATTCCGCCGACTGCGAGGAGGGCAACTACGAGCAGCGTGATAGGCATGCCCATGAATCTTTTCAGTATTTTACGCATGATGCAACGATGACGAGCAGCACGACTACCGCTGCGCCGAGAATCAGGGTGATTTTGGTTTGTCGGGTCATCGCGCGGTATTATAGCAAAATGGTATAATACGCGAAATGCAAAATTTAGCTACAGTCGCGGTACAGGTCGGCGTGCTCTTCGCCCTTATGGCGGTGGGGGCGGTCTGCCGTCGCGTTCGCCTCGTCGACGAGACGGCCGTGAAGGGGATAGTGAATGTCCTTCTTCTCGTCGTCACGCCATCGCTCATCATCGACTCATTCCAGCGACCTTTCGACTCGTCGATGATGCATGGATTCTTCTGGGCGTTTGCAATCGCCTCCATCGCGCATGTCGCCGTTATCCTGCTTGCCCGACTCTTTTCGCGCGGCGACGACAAATCGCGACCAGTCCTGCGTCTTGCGATGGTGTTCTCGAATGCTGGTTTCATGGGGATTCCACTCGAGCAAGCGATCCTCGGAGCTGAAGGTGTCTTCTACGGAATCGTCTATGTAGTCGTCTTCAACTTTTTCATGTGGAGCTGGGGATTGTATGAAATGAGAGGTCAAGTTCCACTCTCCAACTCCAACTCGAAACTCGAACTTAAGGAGAGGTGGCGTTCGCTGCGGCCGATGATCGTAAACCCCGGCACCGTCGGTCTCGCGATAGGATTGCCGCTCTTTTTCGCCTCCATCTCGCTCCCAGCCATCCTCAAGACGCCGATACGTCTTCTCGCCGGGCTCAACACTCCGCTTGCCATGCTCGTCATCGGCTTCTATCTCGCGGGCGCGGACTTCCGCCGTGTCATCCGTATGCCGAGCGCCTATCTCGCAGCGGCAGTTCGCCTTATGGCCTACCCCCTCGCGATGGTCGCGCTGCTTTACCTCTTGCGCGCGCATTTCCCGCGAGAGATGATGCTTGCGCTCGTGACGGCAGCTTCGGCGCCTGTCGCGGCGATGGTGTCGATGTTCGCGTCGAAGTTCGAGCGTGACGTCGACCTTTCCGTGGGGCTCGTCAGCGGCACGACGCTCCTTAGCATCCTCACGATGCCGCCTGTGAT